>JAGYNC010000120.1 GCA_018400135.1 Victivallaceae bacterium | reverse complement strand
CAACTATCCGATTATTGACGCAAGTCAATACTTATCAGTTAGTTTAGTATTCAGCGTTTTTTTCGGCAGTAGTCATGCGCGCAACGTACTCTGACGTTAAATCGCGGACGTAAGGTTCGTGAAGAATTTCCGCGTGTCCGCCGTCACAACGATATATTTCAAGATTATTTGCCAATAATTTCCAATCATACCATAGGGTAGGGATAACACCGGGCATATATCCGCATCCTTGAAAGAGATGTATTTTGCCGTCATAAGGTTCCATAATGTATTTATCAAAGGCATTCATGTTGATTTTGTAGAGCTGAACCATCTCTTCCACCATTCTGGCGTGGTTGTTCCAGCCAACATTTTCGCGCAGGAAATCGAGTCGCGTTGCTTTGTTTTTAGCAACTCGCTGACTCCATTTGAAACGCAGATAATCCCACCATCCTTCCGGTCCCCATCTGACCAAATCAAAAGCCCGTTCCAACAGGAATCGTGGTGAACGACGCGGCTTGCCCCAGGTTTCGATTAGTCCGAGGAATGCGACCGGTTCCCCGGCGAGCCGTAATTTCCGGGCCATTTCCAAAGCGACAATCCCGCCGAAACACCAACCTCCGAGCAAATACGGACCGTTGGGATGTTTGTCGCGTACCAGCGAGACATAGTAATCCGCCATTGAAAAAATATCGTGATGCGCCAGTTCCAGGTTTTTAAGTCCAAGTGCTTGAATACCATAAACCGGTCGTTCATCGAGGTGTTTGATCATATTAAGATAGCCGAATATATCACCGGGAGTAGTATGAATGAGAAATAAAGGATTTTTGTCGGTGTCTCCACTCATTTTCAACGGCACCAGTTCCGACCACCCGGTTTGCGATTCCATCAGACTGCGACACAAGCCACGAATTGAGGAGTTGCCATAAACGGTTTCCGCGTTGAGGTGACGTCCGGTAAGTTTTTCCATTTCCAGCAAAAGATGGATAGCCTTAAGAGAATCGCCGCCAAGATCAAAAAAACCAATTTCAGGATTAACATAATCGCGTCCAAGTAATTTTTGAAAAACGAGTTGCAGTTGCATCTCCAGATTGCTGGTCGGCTTGTGTTCGAAGACCCCGTCGGCGTGATGATTGGACAAATCAGGCAACGGCAGTGCCTGGCGATCAATTTTTCCGTTTGGAGTAAGAGGGAATGCGTCCAGTTTCACTATACGAGCTGGAATCGAGTAGCCGGGTAATTCATGACGCAGCTTTTTCCTGATGGTTTCCTCGTCAATAGCAGCGCCGACTGTCAGAACATAAGCCACCAGCCATTGCCTGCCACTGCTGTCATCACGCGGCATTACCAGAGCATCAAGAATCATGGGTTGGCGGCGTAGCGCCGATTCAATATCGCCAGGTTCAATACGGAACCCGTTAATTTTTATCTGATTGTCGATGCGTCCGGCAAAGACAATCTCGCCACTCGAATTTAAAGCGGCAATATCTCCACTGCGGTAAATTTTTCCGCCGGCAACAAACGGATTAGCGATAAACTTAATGGCGGAAAGTTCCGGACGGCCAAGATACCCTCTGGCCACGCCACTCCCGCCAATGCACAACTCGCCGGGTACTCCCGGCGGCTGCGGCTGCAGGCGACGGTTAAGAATATATACCTGGGTATTAGCCACCGGACGGCCAATGGTAGCAGCCGTTTCACTCCACGTGGCAATGATAGTCGTTTCGGTTGGCCCATAACTGTTGATAAGTCGAATATTTTTAGTGTATTTGTGCCACAAATCAAAGTGTGCTTGAGAGGCGGACTCGCCGCCGATGACAGTCAACCGGACCGAATCCGGCAGTTGGAGTGTCTCTAGGCAATCAGTCAACTCTCGCCAGTAAGCGGTGGGCAAGTCGAGAACGGTAATGCGGTGTTGTTGAATAAAACGGCATAGCCATTCCGGCGGTCCCATTGGTCCGTCGGGACGGAAAACCAGTGTGGCTCCAGCCAGCCAGGTAGGGAATATTTCTTCTGCCGACAGGTCGAAACTGATTGAGCCGCACTGCAATATTCGGTCGCTGCCGGTTAGCTGATAATCCTGAATTACTCCGAAGTTGTGATTCAGCAGGTTGCTTTGTGTGATCATGACCCCCTTCGGCAAACCGGTTGAGCCGGAAGTATACATAACGTATGCCAAATCGTCGGGATGCTTTGCGATTTCCGGCATCGTATAATCAATTTGATGGTCAAACAGCGGCAAATCACAAAGATTGAGCACGGTTACGCCATCAAATCGAGTGATAAGGTTTTTGCTATTATCGTCAACCAGAACAAAACCGGCACGAGCATCCCGAAGCATAAACAGCAGACGGGCTTCAGGATAATGCGGATCGAGCGGCAGGTACGCGCAGCCGGCCTTGAAAATGCCAAGCAGAGCAGCAGCTAGATTACACGAACGCCCCAGGCAAATTCCGATGATCGCATTGCCACTAATACCTTTATCGAGTAAATGACGTGCCAAACAATTTGAACTCTGATTGAGTTGCCGGTAAGTCAGCGTGGCTTCGCCGCACTGCACCGCTACCGCGTCCGGCATCGCGGTGGCTCGCGCGACGAAGTGTTCGATATACGTTTTGTCCAACTTAAAATCGCGACCGGTATTATTCCATTCGTATAAAACGCGCTGCGTGTCGACAGTATTCAACAGCGGAATTTCGCCCAGAGGACGCGAGACATCTTTTGCCGCGTTATCCAGAAAAACTGCCATGATATGCCATATTATTTCAAAGTCGGCATCCTCCGGCAGTGCTACCTCGCAAAGAGTGTTATCCATTTTGACAATGCAGGGAAAATTCATTGCAGGTGCGTGTCGGCGTAACGCCAGATCGGCAAAACACGGGCCTGCCACAATCAATTTCTCCAGCGTTGCCGCGTTCCGTTTCAAATTATTGACTAAGGTATCGTCGAAATCTACAGTAACGCGAAACGGCATTGCCGAGAAGAACAGCGGCGCAAATATCGCATCCACTTCCGGTGTCAGGGCAACGCCAATATCTAATTCCTCGCGATCAATCAGTCTGGCCAGAAAAACATTGAACAGAACCGGTGCCAACAGATTAGACGCGCAGCATGTTGTCAATGCTGCTGGAAATTCGCGTATTGATAAAGAACGGCTGGCGCTTTGGCTGCTTTTTCCCAGTAGTGATGATTCCGGCAGCGCCGGCGAACGCAGCAGTTTAACCAGAGCATCTTCCCGGCGTGCTTGTTTCTGATAATTCTCAGACAATCCGTGGAGCGCTTCCCGCGAAAACCGCATCAACTCTTCTCCTGACGCAATGCCCGCCTGTTCCGGATTAATTGGCTGTCCGTCAAGGGTTTTGATATCCGATAATATCACGGCACCGGAGTCGGCTGCTACGGTAATTGATTTGCCGGTTACCTCAAGTACGGTTCCAGGCGGTTGGCGATTTGAGCTTGCGTCCGGTTTTCCTGTCATTGCCGCGTAAAATTTCCCGGCAACGCCAAATTTTGCCACTCCCAGCGGGTTGTCGTATGTCCCGAAATCCAGAGACCGGATCAGGTTGACAATAGTCTTACAGTTTTGGTTCCAATCAATCAGGCAGCCGTTGTCCGGTCGCGTGAAGCGACCGTAATAGCTCCTGCCCTCGTCAGGTTGCAATACCGGAGAAATTTTGTCGTCAAGCAGTGCATCTATCAGACAATTGAAAGTGTCAAGTGCCGCTGTCGCACATTTCAAATTGAGTGACATCGCGGTATCTTCGGATGATATCGCAATTTGCCGGGATGCCAGTATCGCGCCGGCATCAATAGCCTCGCTCATGTCATGCCAACTGATGCCGTGTTGACTTTCACCGTTGAGCAGAGCCCAACTGGTGGCATGCATGCCGCCGTAAGCCGGCAGTGGCGCGTCATGATAGTTGATTGCCCGGCGGCAGGGCATGGCAAGCACCCCGGCATCAAGAATCATGCCGTTGATTACACTGAACAGATAATCAAACGGACGAATTGCAAGAATCTCTTTCAATAACTCCCGGTTTGCTTCATAACACGGAATGCCAAGGCGCTGAATCCAATGCCTTATTTTCTCATCAGGCGAAAAGCAACCCAGAGGGGTAATCCCTTTTTCGATGAGGGCCTCCACGCATTGTGCCATAAGGGAGGTTTCGCCAATAACGTAACATGATTGTTCGCCGGATACTGACAACGGCAAAGGACAATGATAATCCGCAACGCGCTGTTCCGGTTTTTCGGCTATCTGTTCAAGCAACGCAAGATAGGCCGTTGCCGTTTCCTCGACAACAGCCGATGTAAACTTTCTCGCGTCATATTCAAACCACCCATGCAAACCGCCGTCCCGCTCTTCAAACGTTATCATCAGATCGAGTTTGCTGGTATCGTTGCCGGTTTCCTCGAAGGACATGGCAATATCGGCAAGCTGCATGCGGTCGTAGGGTAGATTCTGGAGCAAGAGCGACACCTTGAAAATCGCGCCGCCCGGATGATGTCGGTGGAAGTCAGAGAGAAGCGTGTCAAAGGGCAAATCCTGATTTTCATAAGCATCAAGCGTACTCTGCCGCATACGTTTCAAAACATCGGAAAACCCCGGCTTGCCAAAGAATGAATTGCGTATCGGCAGCGCGTTAATAAACAGTCCGATAACTTCGGCGGCACCAGCGTTGTTACGCCCGGCAATTGATGTGCCGGTAGTAATATCAACCGCGCCTGAATAACGATGCAGTTGGGTTTGCAGAGCAGCGTTTAACACCATAAACAAAGTGGCATGATAATTGGCGGCAACTACTTTAAGCCGTCCGGTCAGCTCTGCCGGAATTTCCAAATAAAATCTCCCGCCTCGCCGGTCATGATTGTCTGAAACCGCAATCGGCGATGGCAACGACGGTGGCGGGTTCATCTGTTGCAATTGCTTGCGCCAGAATGTCAAGCAGCGCCCGGCATCGGCGGAACGCAAATATTCCTGCTGCCAGAGTACGAAGTCCCCGTAGGTGATGGCTTCGCCTTGTTTCAATGCCGGTTCCGATCCGTCAAGTAAACAACGATAGTGTTCCCCGAGTTCACGAAAAAAGATCGTGCTGCTCCAGCCGTCAAAGACCAGATGGTGTACGGTTATCAACAATTTCCAATGGACATCTGACAATTTCACCTGAATAGCGTGGATAAGCGGTGGATTATCCAGTTCAAACGCGCGATTACGCTGCCGTTTCTGCAATTCCCGCCATTGCGCGTTGCTTTCATCGACCGGCAATTCGGTAAAATCATGAAATTCCGGCACAAGGTTCGATTCAGGCATAAAGAATTGCATCAACTGGTCACCGTTGAATTCAAATCCGGCACGTAGAGTTTCGTGTTTGGTAATCACCGCATGGAGCGCCACCTCCAGCAACTCGCGCTTTACCGGGCCGCGCAACGTAATAACCAGCGGAATATTGAACAGATTACCAGAACTGCTGTTCTTTTCCATCATTAAAATACCGCGTTGTTGTTCAGACAAAGGATAGCGCGTTCGTGAACATGTTGAGCGGTGAATGACCGGGGTAAATAAAAATTCATTATTACCGGCAGCCTGATCAATCAACGCCGCCTGTTCGTGAAGAGTCGGATGGTTGAATACGGCATGCATCGAAAGCGTCACGTTAAAACGTTCTGATATTTCCAGAATCAGCCTTGTAGCCAATAGAGAGTCGCCGCCCAGTCTGAAAAAATTATCATCTCGTCCGGCCATCCCGGTTTTGAGTAGGTCATTCCAGATATCGGAAAGTCGGTTTTCCGTAGGAGTCTGCAAACTTTCGCTGCCAGCGGCGCAAAGCTGAGGTTCCGGCAATGCCGAGCGATCAATTTTGCCATTGGTGGTTAGCGGCATTTTTTCCAGAAACACAAAAGCGGTCGGCTCCATGTATTCGGGCAGGTATTTCCGTATTTTATTGCGCAATGCAGATTCTATGTCCGGTATTGATTGTTTTGTGACAACATACGCGGCCAGAAATTTTCCACCAGCCGGACTTTTGCATCCCGCGACCACGCTTACTGTCACTGCCGGGTGGCGATTGATGACGGCTTCGATTTCGCCCGGCTCAATTCTGAAACCACGAATTTTTAATTGAAAATCTTTACGTCCGATGAATTCGATGCGACCGTCGGCAAGCTTTCTGCCGAGATCACCCGTAAGGTACATACGACCGCCGGGATTGAATATATCGTCGATAAATACCGCCGTTGTCTGTTCCTCATTACGATGGTAACCGCGACCGACACCAGCGCCGCAAACACAGATTTCGCCATCTTCGCCTGCGGCGACTTCGCGTAAGTTTTCGTCAACAATTCTAACTTCGCAATTATCTACCGGACAACCGATGTCCGGCATTTTGCCGTCATCGCTTCCCGGCGCGAATTTAGACCAGGTGGCAATGACTGTGCATTCAGTAGGCCCATAAAGGTTGGTGAGGACGGCGGGAAATTCTGCTGGCGGCTTGCGGGTTAAACGATCCCCGCCGGAATGGAGATACTTTAATTTTGTATCTTCATAGCGGTAGAAATCCAACATCATTTCCGCCATCGGGGTCGGCAAAAAACACTCGACGATATCATTTTGGTATAACCACTCTGCCAGTGGCTGTGGCTGCAGCAGTAATTCTTCAGGAACAAAGCAAAGTGTTCCACCGCGGGTTAAATGACTCCAAATTTCCCAAACGGACGCATCGAATCCGGTTCTTGCCGCCTGCGAGGCGCGATAGGGAAGTTCTTCGGGAAATGTAGCGTGGTGCCAGTTAACCAGGTTGGACAAGTTGCGATGCTCAATCTCGACTCCTTTGGGTTTTCCCGTCGATCCCGAGGTATAAAGGATATAGGCGAGATTTCCCCGTGCCGCTGGCACCTCGCCCGACTGCTCCGCGCTTTGCCACGTAAAAACGTCAAGATCAAGGCGATGTTCAGGAGCCGTCAGCGCCGGGCGCGAACTTTCACTCAAAACCAGCGAACACCTGGTATTTTCCACCACAAATTTTAAACGTTCCAATGGATACTCAGGATCAAGAGGAACATAGCAGGCGCCGCTTTTCAAAACGGCTAAAAGCGCAACAATATAGTTGATTGAACGGCAAATGTTAATCCCGACCGGAATATCCGGGCCAATGCCCCGTTCTTGCAGGGTCGCGGCAAGAATACTGCTTTTACGGTTTAGCTCTCCATAAGTAATGGCTGTTCCCGACTCGATCAGCGCGGGTAAATCGGGATAGGCGCAAGCAATCTCGTCGAACATTTCATCAACGGTTTTGAAGGCAGTTTTTTCACTCAAGCTATCGTTCATATTGACTTCCGGTTTTGAGCTTTACAGAACGCCAGGCTGTGTAGTTCCGAATGGTAATCCCCGCGCTCTTTCCCGTGACGTGATGTCGCCCTATCGGAGGGTCGTGCTCCTGCGCGACCGCGTATTACGGACGGACAGTAGTCCGTCCCTCCACCGGCCGTGGCCGGTATTATCGCCGTTATCGTTTAACCGATTACCCAACTTGATTATTGGACATTCCTTGCTCGATATTGGATATTCAAGTCTCAATTTCCCCAAACTAACATACGGAAACCGGGGGAAGGGAATATCTCACACCAAGGCGCTAAGAACACAAAGGGGGTTCCCCGCCTGCGGCGGAGGGTCGTGCTCCTGCGCGACCGCGTATTCAGGCTGCCACGGAGGACAGCCCGTATCGAAATCTGGATCGATTTTTGTTTTTGTGTACGATACCGATACCGATTTCGATAGCGATCACGACAAATCAGAATCGAGTGAGGCATGCCTCCAAAGAACAAGGTACCACTCCTTTTTTACTCAGGTTAAATAACATTATCGGGAAGGTTTGAGTACCTCTCAAACCTTTTCGAGAATGTTCTAATTACTACTTCCCCAACAGCACCACTGCGGAT
>JAGYNC010000012.1 GCA_018400135.1 Victivallaceae bacterium | reverse complement strand
TGATAAACTCACGCTAGACGAAACCATCCAATGCGGCGGACGCGATGCCGGCACCTACGCGCTGGAGGCGTTCTGTCTGCGCAAGCTGGGCGGGTGCGCCGACCATGCCCTGCGAATGGCCGGGGAAACATTTTTCCTGACGCCGTTGCTGCTCGGGGAAAAGTGTTTTTCCGCCAATGAGTCGTATCCCCGTCAGGAATTGGTACTGGAAGCGGCCTGCGTTTACATCCGGCTGTTTCACTTCGACGACGCGCTGCAACTGCTGCAACACGACCAGGCCGACGACGGCGCGGCCGCCCGCTACCTGGCCGCCTGGCTGCTGCACCGGATGGGACACGAACAGGAAGCGATGTCCCAACTTGAAACGGCACGGCGCGGCGAGTGGGGAAAATTGTTCGCGTTCCGAAACGAATTCGAACCGGTGTTGCGTTACGCATTGACGGTTGACGCAGACGATGCTCTCGCGAACTATCAACTGGGTTGCTTTCTGGCTTATAAGAACCGCTGGGACGAAGCCGTCGGCTTCTGGCGAAAAGTCGAAGACGACCAACGCGCCTTAGCGTTGCGCAATCTGGCATTGTACTACTGGCGCGTCAAGAAGGATACCGCTGTCGCGGCACATTATTTCACGCAAGCGACTATCGAACCTTGCGGCGCCAGAACACTGATCGAGGCGGAGATGTTCTTCGAGGAAACCGGAGACACCGCCGCCCGTCTCGCGCTCTTCGATCGACAACAGTCTCTGGTCGAACAGGACAGCCGGGTAAAATTGTCGTTCGTCAAGGCGTTATTGGCCGGTAGTCGCGCTGAAGAAGCCTATACGATCATGCGCGATAACAACTTCTCCCTATGCGAGGGCAAGATGCTTTCCCGCGAATTATATGAAAAATCCTGCGCCGCGCTCGCAGTACAGGCTTTGGCGAATGGAGATTTCGAGCAGGCTGCGAAATACTACCTGCAAGCGACGGAATATCCGGAAAACATCGGCATCGGCAAGCCCGCCGCCAACAAGGAGGCGGAGTGGTATTTCCGGGCGGGCGAAGCGTTTGCCGAAGCCGGAATGACGGAAAAGGCGCAAGACTGCTACCAGCGTGGCGCTACAAAAGGCAACGGCATCGATATCGACTTTTTCCCTTTAAAACAGATTATTTGGGAAGCCGATCCGGCAAAGACGGATTCGCGTTATTGGAATAATTTGCGCTATCGGACACTCTCGGTGGGCTTACCGCTACATCGCAGCAGATAAAGTGGAAGTGCGCAGACAAATCTACGCCATTGAGGAGGCACATCGACAGAATCCCAACCTGTGAACAACAATTCCAGGTTTTCACAGGTCGTCCAACATGTGGCGCACTTTAACTGGTCAGTCGCACTTCCCGGACTAAATTTCATCAAGTCTGACAGGGCGATGCTCTGCCGCCGACTTGATGGCCGCAAATGCCACCCGAGTAGCTTTTACTGCATCGTCAACGCCACAAACGGTGGGACTGTTTTTACGAATCTCATCGACAAAACAGTCGATGGCGCGGGCGTGTCCCTTGTCCGGTTCAGCGGTAAACTGTAACATCGGATTTTTCGTTGCCACAGCTTCCTTACAGGCAACCGCTCTCTTTTCCAGCCAGCCGGATATCCCGCCCTGAACCCCGACCCCGGGATGGCGGTCTTTTAGAAATGGATAGGCAATGCGCGGCGGAGCGTCAGCAATTCCGGCGGTGCGCACTTCGCACATGTGGTCGCATACCACTGCCGCGCCATTGCCAAACGCCTCGTAGAGTTCCTTAGGATAGCCGAAGGTGCCATTGCCGCATAACATCAAAGTGGCGATTTCGCCACCGGCGTATTTGACGATTATTGCATGGTTCAACATTCCGGTCTCCATTGCCACAACCTCGACTGGATCACTCGCCAGAAACCAGTTGCAGATATCGGTGAAATGGGTCATTTCAAACAGCATCGGGCCATGCGGGGCCTGTTCCTTGTCAAACACCCAACTCTTCCAGGAATACCAATCGTCGTTGATGCGACAACTCAACGCCGCCACGCCGTCATCGCGTCGCTTCGGGCGTGTATCGCCTTCGCGATCCCAGCGCCAGGCGCAAAGTTGTGGATGTTCCATGTGACAACGAAAAATTCGGCGGGCATCTATCATTGCCGGACTGCTGCGCCGGTTGTGCCCCACACAAAACGGTACACTGGCGGAGTTGACTATTTTTTGAATGGCGTAGACTTCATCCAGTGTCCTTGCCAACGGTTTTTCTACGTAAACCGGTTTTTTGTACTGCATCGCCAATTCAATTACCGGCAGACGCAGCTTTTCAGTGGTGGCCAGACAGATGGCTTCAACTTCCGGATCGGCAACAACAGCGTGCCAGTCTTTAGCCAGATGCAACGCCCCGTAGATGTCCCGGCATTCAGCCAATGCTTCATCTGCGAGATCGCAACAGGTGTGGAGTACAGTTTTTTCAGAATTGGCAATGTTGGGGATGTGCGCCTGGCGAGCCAGCGCGCCACAGCCGATAACAGCGAAATTTACAGGTTTGAATGACATTTTAACCTCCCTTATAAACTAGTCGATAATACCTTTCGCATCAACAATTTAAAACGACTTATAATTTTCAACTCCTTTTCCTACAGAAAAAATGGCTGACAAGCAGCGATAAGGGGTTCGGGTGCACGGACAGGTTTGCGGTCGGCGCTGATACAAGCCAGGGTAACGCTGCCACTGACCAGAGTTGTGCCTGCGTAAATCACCTTGCTACCGATAATCATCCGGACGCCTTTTATTTCCTCGACCCAGGATTGTAATGTCAAAAGTTGGTCGTAACGCGCCGGCGCCAGATATTTACAGTGAGCTTCAATTACTGGCAAAAAAATCCCTTGCTTTTCGAGTTCGCTATAGGGTAAACCAGCGTCGCGCAACATTTCAGTACGGCCGCGTTCGAAATAAGTCAGATAGTTGGCATAGTAAACCACGCCCATTTGATCCGTATCAGCGTAGGGTACACGATAGGTAATTTCATGACAAGCCATAAGTAACCTCTAAAGAATTGTATTGCAGCGCTGCAAAATTTGCTCAACAACTTCATCTATTGTCATTCCGCTGGTGTCAACAACGATGGCATCGTCCGCAGGTTTAAGCGGAGCAATCGGTCTAGACGAATCACGTTTATCGCGTTCTGCTATTTCTCTGGCAACAGACTCAATAGTTGCATCCTCCGCAGCCTCTCCGGTCTGAGCCAGGCGCCGTCGCGCGCGTTCTTCCGGCGCGGCAGTGAGGAAAAATTTTAAATCAGCGTCGGGAAAAATAACCGTTCCAATATCGCGTCCTTCCATAACAATAAGCCCATGTTCGGCAAAACTGCGTTGTTTATCAAGCAACCATTTGCGGACACAAGGCAATGTTGACAAAGCGCTCGCGGCTTCCGCAATTTCCGGAGTTCGCAACGCTGAGCCGGGAAATTCGTCATTAAGTTTTATCGCATATTCGCCGGTTATGTTGCGCACATAGGACAATCTGGTGGTTTTCAGGAGATTGGCAATTGCGGTTTCAGCGGCGAGACTTGCTTGTTCGATATTTGCACGGGAAGCCGCCAGCGCTACGGCGCGGTAGAGATTGCCGGTATTGATATAAGGAATGTTGAGCTTGATGGCAATTGCCCGGGCAACACTACTTTTTCCGGAAGCGGCCGGGCCGTCAATAGCAATAACTTGTTGTCCCATAATTTCTGTCTGTAAGTTGTACCCTAACCCGGAATAACCGAAACCAAATCCAAACACGAAAACATCTTAAAACTTTTTCAAATTCAGCAAGGTTTAAATCTGTTTATAATTTTATTTTGCGTCAGGGAAAATAAAATGGAATATTCTGCTCTGTCGGAACCAATCTTTCAGGTTGCCACTGATGGCAACTTTCCACCGGCCATTAGCCGATATAAAATCGCAGCGACATGCTCGTGGTTTTTTATCGACCGCTGCGGCTGCGCAGGCGGCCACGCTTCAGAAAACCATCGTAATTGCGCATCGTCAGATGTGATTCCAACTGACTCATAGTGTCCAGAACAACACCAACCATAATCAGCAAACTGGTGCCGCCAAAGAATGAAGCGACCATAAACGGTATTCTGAAACTATTGTAAAGCACCATGGGGAACAACGCCAAAGCCGTTAAAAAAACAGCTCCGGCAAATGTCACTCTGGTCATAGTCGTATCAAGGAAATCGGCGGTTGGTTGTCCCGGACGAATACCGGGAATATAAGCACCCTGCTGTTTTAGATTCTCTGAAATTTGAATGGGATTAAATTGATTCGCAACCCAAAAATATGAGAATCCCATAATCAGTGCACCATAGAGAATGGTATATCCGGGCGAGTTGTAGCCAAACATGGCAGCCAGCTGATACCACTGAAGCCACTGAAAAAGTGTTCCCGGCACCATCATCAGCGAACCGGCGAAAATAATCGGCATAACACCAGCAAAATTGACTTTTAAGGGCATATAAGTAGTCCCGCCCTGAACCTGTTTGCCAACTGTTTTGCGTACCATATGAATCGGTACCCGACGGAATCCCTGGGTCAGCAGAATGGTTGCGGCCGTGACTGCGGCAAAAACCAGCAGCAGAATTAATAATTGAACCGGTTTAAAGCTGGCGCCGCCCACCGTTGTTTCATTCAGCGCCATGCTTATCAACTGTGTAACTGCAGCTGGCAATCCGGCAATAATATTGATGGTAATAATAATAGACGCACCGTTGCCAATGCCACGTTCGGTAACCTGTTCTCCTAACCACATCAATATCATCGTGGTACAGGTCAACATAATCACCGTCATAATAATGAAGTTGGAGGGAGAGCCAAAAACAAGTGAACTTGAAGGCGCGGGCAACCCGATCTTTGAAGGATTAACCATGGCAGTAGCAGCTACCGTGCCCTGTACCAGACAGATGAGAACTGTCAGATAACGAGTGTATTGATTAATTTTTTGTCGTCCGGATTCTCCTTCACGGGACATCTTTTCCAATGTCGGCAGTACCGGCACTAACAGTTGCATGATGATTGACGCGGTGATGTACGGCATAATTCCCAGCGTGGCAATGGCAAATTTCTGCAAAGCGCCACCACTAAAAAGATCAAACATGCTCATCATGCCACTTCCCGCGCCTGAGTTTTCGAAGCCGGCAAAATAATCCTTGAGCGCTAGCGGATCGACCCCGGGACATGGAATATTTGAAGCTATACGGCAAAGAACTATTATTCCTGCTGTAAACAGCAGCTTGCTTCTAAGTTCCTTGATTTTCAGGGTATTCCAAAAAGCGGCAAACATGATGAATTATCCGTATGTTGATTATTACTTTTATTTAATAAGGCCGGATAGCAGAAGTGGAATGTATGAGGTAAACATGCGTAATTGCCACCCTGCTATCCCGCCAAAACATATGCTTAATAGCGGGTTCGGACTGAATCCTTAAATTAAACTATCTCGCAAGTGCCGCCCGAAGCTTCGATTTTGCTTTTAGCTGTCGCGGAAAACTTATTAGCCTTAACGGTTAAGGCCTTAGTCAGGTCGCCGTAGCCAAGAATCTTCAACTCGCGTTTGACATTGCCACAAAGTCCTTTAGCCTTTAAGGAAGCCGCATTAACTTCTTCTCCAGCCTGAAAATTAACATCAAGAGAACCGAGGTTAATGACATTATAAAATTTGTGATTCTTACTATTAAAACCACGTTTGGGAAGTCGACGAAACAAAGGAATCTGACCGCCTTCAAAATATGGACGAATTTTTGCTCCGGAGCGTGATTTCTGTCCCTTTTCTCCGCGACCCGCGGTACCGCCAGTACCGGATCCATCGCCGCGTCCAATCCGCTTTCTGGGGCGTTTTGCGCCAACATTAATTTTCAAATCATGTAATTTCATTAGTAATTTCCGTTATTGTCTTGGTTTAAGACTTTTATGTCTCTGACATTCTTAAATGCGAAATTCAAAAGGTTAAAAAATTAAACTTTTTGATGTCCGGTTTATTGGTTTGAATTTTCCGATTAGAGCGCCGCTTCCGTCTTAATCGGAGGTGCATTTATACCGCGCTTGGCAAATGCTTGTTCCCGGCTAGACAATTGATCTATGGCCTTAAATGTAGCTTTTGCAACATTTACCTGGTTATTTGCCCCAAGTGATTTTGCGAGAACATCTTTTACTCCCGCGAGTTCGAGGATAGCACGAACCGCGCCGCCGGCAATCAACCCGGTTCCGGGTGAAGCAGGTCGTAACAGAATTTGCGCTCCACTGTATCTGATTTGAACTTCATGGGGCAGAGTTGTCCCATTCATCGGTATGGTAATAATATTTTTACGTGCAATTTCGTTGCCTTTACGAATAGCATCGGCCACTTCGTTTGCTTTCCCATAACCATAACCGACTTTGCCGCTACGATTGCCGACAACGACCATCGCGCCAAAGCTGAAGTTTCTGCCACCCTTGACCACTTTGGAGCAACGATTTATGCTGATGATATTTTCATCAAATTCGTTGCCGCTGTTTTCTTCAGTAGTAAATTCTTTTCTTTTAGCCATTATTTTAGCTCCTAAAACTTAAGTCCGTTTGCTCTGGCGGCATCAGCTATTGCCTTGACACGTCCATGAAACCTGAAACCGGAACGGTCAAAGACAACCGTTTCAATTCCAGCGGCCTTTGCCTTTTCCGCGGCTATTTGACCTAGCAGAGTCGCGCCGGCAAGATTTGCTCTGGCCTTTTCTGCTTTAAACTTAGGTTCAACCGTTGAGGTGGTGGCCAGCGTTACTCCTTTTTCGTCATCGATAAACTGACAGTAAATATTGTTGGCCGTGACGCTTACGCAGAACCGCGGTCGCGCCGCTGTCCCGGAAATTTTATTTCTGATGCGCAAATGACGCCGCGTTCTCTTGTCTTTTCTGGTTTTATATATCATAATCTGAGCCCTCCGCGATTAGCCGACGGATTTACCCTCTTTAAGAGTGATGTATTCATTTACGTAACGGATCCCTTTACCCTTGTAAGGTTCTGGTTTACGGTAACGACGGATTGTGGCGGCGGCCTCGCCGACAAGCTGTTTGTCAGCGCCCTCAATGGTAATTTTAGTATTATCCGCCACGGAAATTTTAATATCGGCAGGGATGTCATAGACTATCGGGTGTGAGTATCCCAGATTCAGCACCAATTGGGCATCCTGGAGTTGAGCACGATATCCGACACCGATAATTTGTAGTTCTTTCCTGAACCCGGACGTCACGCCGATAACCATGTTGTTGATTAAACTGCGGGCCAAACCCTGCATGGCTCCGGACTCGCGACTATCATCCTGACGTTCAACATTGATAACGTCGTTATCAATCGCGACCTTTACCTTCGGAGGTAGGGTCATCGAAAGTTTCGATTTACCTTCTACGGTAACAGTATCTCCATCAATAACAGCTTTTACGCCGTTTGGAATGGGTACCGGTTTTTTTCCTATACGAGACATAACAATTAATCCTTAAGCTTTCAATTACCACACATAGCAGAGAATTTCACCGCCAAGTTTTTCCCTCACGGCTTGTCTGTCACTGATGACTCCCTTGGGTGAAGAGAGAATTACAGTGCCAAGACCGTTACGTACTTTGGGAATCTCTTTTGAACCGCAATAACTGCGACAGGAAGGTTTGCTAATGCGCTTGACGCCTTCAATGACAGGACGGTTATTGAAATATTTCAATTTCAAAGTCAGCGTTTGCTTGGCTCCATCAGTAGCAACCGAATAATCTTGAATATAGCCTTCCTGTTTCAGCACCTCGGCAATGGCTGTTTTCATCTTTGAACCAGGCATTACCACCTTATTTAATGAGGCAGCACCGGCATTTCTAATCCGGGTCAGCATGTCGGAAATCGGGTCTTGCAAACTCATAATATTTAACCTCCCTTTTACCAGCTGGCCTTGATCACGCCTGGAATTTTACCGGTTGAAGCCAACTCGCGGAAACAAATCCTGCAGAGCTGAAACTTGCGAATATAAGCGCGCGATCTCCCGCACGCCTTGCAACGACTGTAATTGCGAACCTTGAACTGGTTGTCTTGTTCACTTTTTACTATAAGACTTTTCTTCGCCATATTTAATCGGCTCCTTGTTTATTCCGAAAACGGCATTTCCATCATTTTCAACAGTTCACGCGCTTCTTCATTGGAATTGGCAGTGGTTACCATTGTAATGTTCAAACCCAACGGATATTTCAGATGGTCGGGATCCACCTCGGTAAAGATCGAAACATCCTGTACTCCGATATTGTAGTTGCCGGAACCATCGAATCCCCTGGGAGAAATACCGCGAAAGTCTCTTACCCGCGGTAATGCATTGTGTACGAAACGATCAAGGAATTCATACATTCTGGCTCCGCGCAAAGTTACCATGACACCAACGGACATTCCTATGCGCAGTTTAAAGTTAGCCACATTTTTTTTGGCTTTAGTAATTACCGGCATTTGCCCGGTGATCAGAGAAATCTGTTTCTTTGCTTCTCCGAATGCATCGCGTTCAACACTGGATTTCAGGCCGGTGCTGAGGATAATTTTTGTCAGCCTTGGAGTCTGCATAACATTTTTATATCCCAGTTTGGCCTGCAACGCCGGTTTGATTTCTTCATTATATTTTTTCATCATATCAGGCATTTTACATCACTCCGTTTGTCCGCCCGGTTCATTTCCTTTACCGGCATCGGTTAATAGCGTTACGTTGGAAACGTGTACTGAAGCCGTACGCTCAACCAATCCACCTTCAGGATTCTGGGATGATTTTTTCACTGTTTTTCTGCCGAGCTGCTCTTTTTTTTGAGGAGAGAGCGCTTTAAAGTCCAGAACCACCCGGTCTTTTGCGGTAAGAACCGCACTGATGGTTGCCTCCTCGCCTTTCCATTTGCCGGCATTGACGATAATGTGGTCACCTTTTTTGACGTGATATTTTTTCATCAAAGCACCTCCGGCGCGAGTGAAATAATTTTCATAAAATCCTTGTCCCGAAGTTCACGGGCAACCGGCCCGAAAATACGAGTTCCAACTGGATTTTTCTGGGCATCGATAATAACAGCTGAGTTTCGGTCGAACTTCAGATATGATCCGTCAGGGCGGCGAATCTTGGCAGCGGTTCTGACCACTACTGCTTTGACTACCTGTCCCTTTTTGACTGAACCGTCAGGTATCGCTTCCTTAACGCTGGCGTTAATGATATCACCAATCCGGGCATACCGTCTTCTCTGGCCGAGAACGGTGATGGCAACGATAGCCTTGGCGCCGGAATTATCGGCAACTTCCAATCTAGTCTGCATTTGTACCATATTGTTCTGCCTCCCGGCTATTCAGCCCGGCTGATGATTTCGAGCAAACGCCAATTCTTGTTTTTGCTCAGAGGTCTGGTTTCAGCAATTTTCACGGTATCGCCAATCTTAGCCTCATTTTTCTCATCATGCGCGGTGAATTTTTTCTTAATTTTAACTACTTTCTTGTAGAGTTTATGTGACGCGCGCCGCATAACCTCCACGACGATTGTCTTATTCTGTACGTCACTTACAACAACACCGGTACGCTCTTTGCGATTACCGCGTTGTTGTCGCGTATCTTTAACTATATCTGTCATAACCACACCTTAAGGTTAGGAATCACTTTGGGCGAGACGGTTTTTCTGCTCGGTTTTGACTTGAGCGATATTACGCCGTACCTGTCCGCATCTGGCAGTATTTTCCAACTGGCCGGTTTTGGACTGTATCTTCAGATTGAATTTTTCTTTCAGAAGTTCTTCAAGCCGGCTGTTAACTTCAGCGTCGGTCATTTCTTTGATCTCATGCATTTTCATGATGCTTCCCTTTACTGCCATTATTGACGTGCCAGAAATTTGCAACGGACAGCCAGTTTATTTGAGGCCAAAGCCATCGCTTCGCGAGCGATAGTTTCGGTACAGCCACTGACTTCGAACAATACTCGACCTGGCTTAACCGGAGCGACCCAGCCTTCTACATTACCTTTACCCTTCCCCATTCTGACTTCTAGGGGTTTTTTGGTGACAGGTTTGTATGGAAACATCCGGATCCAAACTTTGCCGCGCCGTTTTAAATGACGATTAATAGCAACACGAGCTGCCTCGATCTGATTATTGGAAATATAACCGCGCCCCATTGCTTGCAACGCAAAATCACCAAAATCAATCTTGTTGTTTTTGGTGGCAAGGCCGGCATTACTTCCGCGCTGAACCTTTCTGTACTTTACCCTTTTTGGCATTAATGGCATATTCTTGATCCTCCGTAGCCTTTTTGTGGCAAATCCAAACTTTTACGCCGATTTTACCAGCAGTAGTTTCTGCTTCGGTAAAACCATAATCGATATTGGCTCGCAATGTATGCAACGGAACACGCCCGTCCTTATATTGTTCAGAACGAGCCAGCTCCGCACCACCCAGTCGGCCAGCACAGTTGATTTTTATCCCATCGACACCTTGATCCATAGCCGTTTGAATAGCTCGTTTCATCGCCCTTCTGAATCCAATACGACGTTCCAGTTGAACTGCGATATTTTCGGCCACCAATTGAGCGTTTATTTCCGCGCGTTTAATTTCAGCAATGTCGATGAAAATTTCTTTGTTATCGGTGAATTTCGCTAATTCTTGCTTTAGATTGTCAAGTTCCGCGCCCTTCTTTCCGATAAGCAACCCTGGTCTCGAGGAGAAGACGGTAATGCGAATACGATTGGAGAACCGTTCAATTTGAATACGGGAAATAGCAGCAACGGAAAATTTTTCCTTGATGTGGCGGCGAATCTTGATATCTTCATGCAACCAGCCACCGAAAGCCTGCTTCCCGGCAAACCAACGGGATTCCCAATTCTTATTGATGGTTGTTCTCAACCCTATTGGATTTACTTTTTGTCCCACGATTTGGTCCTTTTGTTAAATATCAGTCAAAACGATATGCAAATGACTCGTACGCTTGATAATTCGTCCTGCGGAACCACGAGCCTTAGGCTGAAAACGTTTCATGACCGGACCGGGATTAACTTGACTGCTTTTGACAGTCAACAATTTCCGATCCAAATCAAAATTGTTTTCAGCGTTGGCAACGGCTGAACGCAGAGTTTTTCCAAGGAGACGAGCCGCTTTCCGCGGGCTCAGGTCAACGATTGCCAGAGCCTCGGTAACCGATTTCCCCTGAATCAAACGCGACACATGTCGCGCCTTTTCCGGCGAAATTCTCACGTTTCTAGTTATTGCTTGTACTTCCATAAATCAGACTCTATTGCTTTGGGTTTATCTTTTTCACATCAGTAACGATTTCCATCCCCGAGGTCAGCTCGTCTATATTGCCCGCCGTTACTATCGCCGCCGCTACAAACGGACGAACGGAAATAACGGTCAATTTAGTTTGTCCCTTCCCTGAAAAGTAGTTCAATCCATTGAATACTCCGTGGATTGATCCTACCGGCAATATCACGACCTGCAACTCCGGGTTAACCGCCAAAATTCTGCATCGTTCGGCGGGCGGTTGTTCATTATCCAAAGCCGCAAGGTTACTGAACCGGCGCGCCTTCGATTCCAGATCATCCAGCACTAACTTAAACTGAAGCTGCCGAATTTTTGCCATCGGCATATCCCGGACAAGCGAACGCACGCTCTCACAGAATTCGATGGTTTTCAAGGCAAGTTTTTTTCCATCGGCAGCAAGATCGCTCAGTGCCTTTATCAACTGGCCTTCCCTGTTTCCCGCAACCGATAATTTTCCACTTGCCAGGGTTGCGGCGATGCCTAATTGAAGCCGGCGATAGCTCTCATCCCGTGTTTTCTGATTGTTAAGTATTTCAATCAACTCTCTCTTAAGCAACTGATTTTCGCGCTTAAGCGACTCATTGTCGCGCGACAGTTGCATAGTCTTCTGCCTGGCATCTTCAAGGTTGTCGCGAACCGTCATCTTTCGTGTCAGCTCTTCAGCATCGTCAAGCTTGACTTTTACTTTGACACTTGCAACAACTCTTTCAGGTTTAACTTGCCGGACAGCTCTATCTGCTTCGGACGCTTGCGTGCCCAATACAGACAAAGCACTTAACATAAACACTAATCGCCCTGCTGTCCAATACGTTTTTGCAAAAAAACGATTTTTTTTTGAACAACAAGACATCAGTGATACTCCCGTTTCTGTTTAATGTGCTGTATGTATATGGTGATTAGCTAGTTGAAACAGATTGATTAATCTTATGACAACGTAGCCGTTTAATCTAATACAATTTTCTCGTAAGTACAGCGGGACAACAACAAAAGTAACCCCTCACTCTTGCAATAATACTTAAACGGCGTATCTTTTTCCTTTGCCCAATTGGCTTAAGGCAACACTACTTGTGATGTTCTTGAGCAGAATACAAAGATCAAAGGAGTGTCGCTTCCGATTGTTGAATTGGCCACTCTGGATAATTGGTATTAGAAGCATAAAAATATTCATGTAAAACGTTAAATTCAAACAGATTATTTATATTTATGAAAATCAGCCTCCCGTCAAACTATTTTTCCCGGGTTCAAAACTTTGTATTGGACAACGGCCTGCGGATATTTGTCAACGAAAAACACGATGCCCCGACTGTGACCGTTCAGTGCTGGGTTGCCACCGGCAGCGCGTTTGAAGATGAATTTCTCGGGTGCGGCCTCTCTCATTTTCTTGAACACATGCTCTTTCAAGGCTGCAAGGGATATCTCGGACAGCGCGCGGCGGACACCATTCATCGTTGCGGTGGCGACATGAATGCCTATACTTCGTATGATCACACTGTCTACTACGTAGAACTTCCCGCTGAGCATGCGGCGGTTGGCATCAAAGTATTGTCCCGGATGTTCAGCAGTCCAACCTTCCCCGAGAAAAAATTTCAAGGTGAAAAAGAGGTTATTCTCCGGGAACGCGACCTTGGTCGCGATCATCCCGATCGGAGACTTGGCGAAAACCTCTGGCAAACTGTCTTTCTGAAACATCCGATCCGCCATCCCATTATCGGCTATTACAAAAAAATACTTGAAGTTTCCCGTGAGACGATGCTCGAATACTATCGTCGGCGTTATTCTCCGGAACGAGCGTTTCTGGTCATTTCCGGGGACGTTGATGCCGAACGCGTCGTTGCGCTGACACAACAGCACCTTGGGGAGATGAATCGCGGTATAATCGCTGAACCGGCGCTGCTGCTTGAACCTGAACAACAGTGTCGGCGGGAACATACCGTTATATTTGACGACCCCCTTGTCCGACTCGCAATTGCAACAAAAATTCCGCCTGCTACTCATCCTGACGTTCCGGCGCTTGAATTAATGTGCGGCATTCTCGGTCAGAGCAACAGTTCACGCATTGTTCGAAAACTACGCAATCAGAAAGAACTGGCTGTTAATATCGGTGCTTTCTGTTATACTCCGGTTTTCGACGGCTTGCTGGGGGTAGCGGCAACTACCACCCCGGACAAGTGGCAAGCATTGGAAAAAGCATTGATTGCAGAAGTGGATTTGTTGCGACGCAACGGCATTTCGCGACAGGAAATCGAGCGTGAAAAAAACCAGCTGGCAACTGATTACTTTCGCACCCTGCAAACCAACTCCGGGCTCGCCGGAATAATTGGCAATGCCGTCCTCGCTTATGGTTCGCCTCTCATGGCTGATCATGCGCAACAAGTTATCAAATGCCTGAATCGCGACGACATCTTAAGAGTAGCACGCGAATATCTGAGTGGCCAGAAACTGAATCTTGTCCGCCAATTGCCAAAACAACAGATGAAGGCAAAGCTCAAGATGAATAAAAACGGGAAAATTATTCCTCAAAAACACTCTCTACCATCCGGTACTACTCTGGTTACATTGCCTGACGACAAATTGCCATTGATCGATATTTGTCTGATATTGCCCGGCGGCAGTCTGGCGGAAAACTTCGAAAATGCCGGCATTTCCCATCTGCTGACAGACATGTTGTCAACCGGCGCAAAAGGTCTCTCCGAGTCAAAACTGCATATTTTGCTGGATGATAATGCCATAGACTTATCCATCTCCGGTGGCACTAATTCTATTGTCCTGAAAATGAACTGCCCAAAGGAAAAAATAACTATTGGTATTGACGTATTGCGCCGCATCATTCAATCACCGGTATTTTCTTCCAAAATTTTGGCGCGGGAAAAACAGAACTTCATCGCTGCCCTGCAAAGTCGGGCCATGAATCCACGTGGCGTTGCCGAAGATAAAGTGCTCGCCATGATGTACGGAGAACACCCCTATGGACTGCCCCGCGCCGGTACTATCAATTCGATCAATAACGTCAACGCCAAGGAGTTGCAACGTTTTTATCAGTCAGTTTTAACGCCTGATCGCGCATGTTTAGGCATTGCCGGTCAACTTTCTCATAATGAGGCGGTAGCGCTTGCCGCCGAACTTGACGACGCGATTCCCTGGGACAAAAACAACACTATTCCCGATCCCGGGCCGCCGGTTTTTCCACAACAAGAACTCCATGCGGATATCATCCTGCCACGGGAACAAACTATGGTGATGTATGCCGTGCCCGGATGTGATAATTTAAAGCCGGATAGATTGATATTCGACATCCTGCATGCAGCATTAAATGGCCTGTCATCAGGTATTTTCAAGAAGATTCGTGAGGATGCGGCCTTGGCCTACAGCGCCGGAGCCGGCTTTTTTAGCGGGTTTTATCAGGGATTGGTTATGTTTCATGCCGCCACTATCCGTAACAACGCCGCTATCGCGCTTGAAATGTTGCGCGCGGAACGGGAACGTCTGGGAACACAGGGCATGGAGGCGCGTGAATTTGCTGCTGCCCGCGACAACGCACTTTTTGCCAATTCAAAAATATTTGAAAAAAGCGGTCACTTGTTATTGAATATGGTGCTTGCCGAATATTATGGTAAAAGTTTTATGACACCCTGGGAAACGTCTCATTATCTACATTCATTGACTTTGGAAGAAGCTAATTTTGTCTATCGCGAATACTTCAATCACCCCCATGGCGCGACCGTAACCGTTGGCCCGACACCATAACCCGAAAAATTAGTGGTTACGTGTGTTTTATAAGGAAGTTTGACGGCAAAAAACTCAATTCTAACCGGAGCAAATTCTGTCCGTAAACTGCGCGCATAAAGCTCAAGGCCAAAATTTTCGCTTAAAACATGGGAAGTTTCGATTAGTGCTGCTCCGCAGTCCCGGGCGAAAAACATGGCAAACTCATCTATTTCTCCGCAAATAATCGCCTGCGCGCCGTCCTGAATAGCCCGTCGGGTATAATATCGATTACAGGACAAGCCAACTCCGCCCCAGCAATTGCCGACCTTTTCAATAATTTGGTTTTCATCACCAACATATCTGATTGAGTTCAGCCCGGTTTTATCTTTGATTTGTTCGATAAGTTCACCAAGTTTCATTTTTCGTGGCAGTTCGTAAACTTTTTCGTACACCTCGCCGGCAACAACCTGCCCCAGCCCCATGGCTTCCGCGAACGCATCGTAAATAAACAGACGATCCAGGCCGTAATGGATTCGTAAAACGGTCAGGTTGCCCGCATTGACTATTTTTTTAATCTCATGATTCGGATGGTTTTCCCAATCCGGCGGCTTCCGGTAGGGGCCGGGACTGCGATATTCGGGCGGGTCTTCCCGTTCCGACCAGTAGAATTCTTCATGACAAACCACCAGATTAAGGCCATGGCTTGCCGCATAACGTAACGCTTCAGGTGTCGCAAGCCAGGTAACCAAAACACCCTTAACCTCATCTTCGGGAGAACCGACGGCAAAACCACCGTCCGGCAACTTCTCCATGCCCAGCTTGTTACAAACAGATTTTAAAACATCACCAGCTTTCATTTAAGTTTCCTCTGTTAAGGTTTGATTAAAACAATAAGATGTTTATTAATGTTTCGAATTTCATGCCATTAACTTATTATTTGCGACAAGTTAATGCAATTGATTTATAATACCCTTATTGTCACCCTTATTAAGGGGTATTACCCTTATTGTTTTTTGTCCATCGCGCACCGGCACCACGTCCCTGGCATACAAAATTGCCTTGCTCCCTTTGTCGCTTTAGGACGGTGCGGATGGTGTCACGGCTTAGTCCGGGACATTTTGCCTCAAGTTCGCGCAAAGAGAAGGTTCCTGGAATTAATCGTGTTAAGAACCCGTTCCGTTTTAAAAGCCAGGAAGGTATTCATATATCGTATTCTCCGTTTCTAGTTTTGCTTCAGTAAATTTCATAAAGCATTAATCTCCACTTCCAGCTCCGAGAGGCCTGTAATGATTTCATCAAAAAGCGGGATATGACCGAAAATCATCTCTTTCATCGCATCATAATCTTCCCGCATTGCCTTCAAGACACGCTCCGGAGGGATGAGTTTAAACGTATCTGGTTTCGCCTGATCGTAATTCGCCCAGCCGCGCGGGTAAAACTTCTTCTTAAATGCAACGACATCTTGAAGCAGTGACAAATCATTCAAGGCAGACGTTTTAACATCCGTTCCAGACATCATATAGAGGTCATAATAGTGCCGGGAATAGCGCTCAGGAACTGGCGAATCATCCGGACGGTTCGCTTCATGATGCAAAATAGTTGCCTTTTCCCAAAACGTACGATGCGCATCAATTGCACATACAAGAAAATCAGGATATTCAAACTGATCCGGAAACTCTTCGGCAGCATACGAGCGCACTTTATGCTCGGAATACGGAAGCCACGAAGCCAACGGACCGATTTCCAGTTGAATGTAAGGCAGCAGATTCCCAGCCGCCGAGGGGTTCGGATATTTAATCCGAACAATATGCCCTAAATCCCGCTCCTTTGTATTGATCTCAATCGAACAGTAATCACCCAGAGTCTCTTGCAGCATTTTCTTAAGAGGTCCACCAATGTATTCACATGCCTTTGCGTTCATTTCCTTGTTCAGTCGATCCTGCTTGGTGTTGGATCGAGCAGCCAGTGGGTCTTCATCTGTCACCACCCGCCAATCCAGTATCAGGTCAATATCTTCAGAAAAGCGTTCAATCAGCCCGAACACTTTTGACAGGCTTGTACCACCTTTAAAAATGAGCAGTTTTGAAAGCTCCGGATGCTCAAACAGACGCTTCAGAGTCCGGCAGACCCAGAAGTCCTTTTCAACCACCGCCACCGATCCCATACCGCGGCGCTCAGCCGTCAGCTCAAATAGTTCGCTCCGTTCAGCAGTTGTAAGTGCAGCAACCCGATTCATGGGCCCACCTTTTCCGCAATCGTGCGGATAATTTCATGAACCCATGCCGGAGCCGTCTTCGCATCCCGAACCAACTTAATCCACATCGTAGCCGGAATCGTCCTGGAAAGCTGGGCTCGAACCTCCGAATCAATGCGCTCTTTGCCCAGCGCCTTCAGTGCCTGAACAACCAGCTCGCTTTCACGGTGTTTAAAGCCGGACTCCTTCAATGCTACTTTCTTGAAGATCAACTGACGATTTCCGATTGCATAGGACTTGCCAGTCCCGTCCGACAAATAAACCGCCTGCGCCGGGACCTGTGTGGAAAGGCCTAACAGATTCAGCGCTGTGTTTTCCGAAGGCTGGATGCGCCAAGCGTGCTTGCGGGCAAGTGCTCTCGCAACCTGATCCAAATCAGGACCCATCGGCTCATTCAAAAGCGTACTGATCCGCGGATAATCATACAATCCACGCAGCACCCGCCTGATCGTCCCCTTGGACTCCAGATTAGACAAGGCTTTACGAACCAGATCATCACTTCCTATGTTAGAAAAATCTTTCTTGGAAAAAGCCCAACCCCTCTGATTGCCATATATTCTCGCAACAGTCTTGTTTTCAATTGATTGCATAATTTATACCTATCATTTTTTTCACAAAAAATAGGAGCCATTTGTGAATTTTTATATACTAAATATACGCTATATGCTGAGTTGTCAACACTGAATCCTAAATTATTTTTCAACTCATCACTCATAACTCAATGCCTCACTTAAACCTGATTTGTCGTGTTCGCTATCGAAATCGGTATCGGTATCGTACACAAAAACAAAAAATCGATCCCGATTTCGATTTCGATACGGGAAAGAGTGAGCGATTACCCACTATTTTTAGTGGGCATGTGGATGGCCGAAAATAAAAAACCGAGAACGCCGCAATAAACTCCAACGCGATGTTGCGAGCTAAACAATTACCGGCAAACGACTTGGCTTATTTTCGGCCAGGCACTAATTATTCAGGTTTGGCTGCTTGTTCAGGTTTACTTTCCTCAATGAAAATTTTGACATTAGCTGCTTTCATCATCTTTTGAACTTCATTATTGACAATTTGAGCAACCTTCTGGTCTTTTAACATTTTGCCTATAGTCGCTTTAACTTCAGAAAACTGTTTTGCCGAAGCGCCTTTGGAAGCATCACGCCGAATAATGTGATAACCAAATTCAGTCTTTACCAAATCACTCAATTCGCCCGGGTTGAGAGCCCACGCAACTTCCTCAAAAGGCTTTACCATTTGACCTTTAGCAAATGCGCCAAGTGAACCGCCAGCCATTTTACCGCTTGGACATTCACTTTCGGCAGCGGCAATTTTTTCAAATGATTCATCATTTTGTATCCTCTTCAGAATAGAAGCCGCCTTGTCCTTAGCCGCCTTGTCTGATTCAGGAGTAGAATCTTTGAACTTAACCAGAATATGGGAAGCGCGGATTGTGTCCTCGCGATCACCCGCATCCTGAAATCGTTCTTTATTTTTGTCAAAGTAGGCTTTAACTTCCTGGGGAGACACCGTAACTTTTGAAGCAACGGTGGATTTAATCCATTGTCCAATCGCCGCATTCTCTTGAAAAGCCTTGTTCCCGGCATTCTGTTTGATAAATTCATCAATAGTCTGGTTTTGCATAGCCAAACCGTTTTCAAACATCTTTTTCTCTTCCGGTGAAGCTTCAGCGATACTTTGTTTAAAAAACTTCTCCGCCAATTCTTGAGAAGGTTTGAAACCGGCATTAACTGCCGCTTTCAAAATTAATTTGCTTTCGACATATTGCTTTACCATTCGCGGCGCAATCTGCTTGAGCAATTGTTCCGTTGCCATGGGCGGCAGTTTGCCATCCGGCAAATTTGACATGAAGAATTCGACAAATTCCTGCTTACTAATCTTTTTGCCGTCAATTTCTGCCAATGGGTCTGGCATAAAGCCCCATATATCACCTGATTTTTCGGTTTTTGCTCCGGCATCAGCCAACGCCGTTGCTTGTTTACCAGCATAAATCAAAGTAGTAACCAATCCGGCAATAATTATAAATCCAAATAGCTTTCGCATAGTAAAAAATCCTTTTTGTTCAAATTTTAGTTATAACAACTATCTCACATCAAAAAATCCATAATCCTCCTTTTAATAGTTATTTTCAAGATTCACAAAAACCACAACTCCATAAACCGACTTGATCGGTCGGAATTATTGGTCTTCTAATCAAAACCGATCCCATTAGAAAATTTAGCATCGTTTTAATAAATAACAAAATAACTCCGCTTAATTTTTAATTTCATAACACTCAGGAGTAGTCATTTTTTGAAAAAAATCAAGATAACGATCACGTTTCTCCGGATCTTGTCTCCATGCAATTGCTGTTCGCGGATGTTCGTTCAATACCCCGGTAATCATATAGGGAATTAAATAGCCCCATTCTATTTCTTGCCGCAAATCCACAAAGACATCTTCAATAACCTGTAGGACAGGTTCGAGCGAATATTGCGGATTCTTGAGAAAACTCAACAATAGTTCAAGTGGACAATTTCCGGCGCCGCGTCCGATACCGCTGATCGTGGCATCCAGATAATTTGCTCCTTTGCGGATGGCTTCAATTGTGTTGGCAAATCCCAATTGCTGGTTGTTGTGCGCATGAAATCCAGTTTCGTGCCGTAAAAGATGAGTTTTAAAAATCTCCACCAGCTTATGCACACTTTCGGACCAGAGACCACCGAAACTGTCAACAATATTAACGGCCACAACTTCGGTTTCGCTGTCAATTTGCCTGATAGCTTCTTCAAGTTCGAAAAACGGTGCTGTTGAAATTGCCATAATATTGATAAAAGATTCGTAGCCTTTTTCGTGACAATGATTGGCCAAATCAATAGCTTTGTCAACATCTTTCAAATAAGTGGCTACTCTGATGAAATCCAAAGGACTTTCGGAACAGGGCAGGATATCGTCCTCCTCAACCCGCCCGATATCCACCATAACTCCCAGCTTTATCTTCGGCTCGCTGTTGCATATGATTTCACGCACATCCTGATCGCGGGTAAAGCGCCAGGTGCCGTACTCCTTGGGAGAAAATATCTTGGCTGAAGCCCGATAGCCGAGTTCCATATAATCCACTCCGCTGCAATTAACCGCCTCGTATACTGTTCGCACTAGATCATGGGAGAACTGCCACTTATTGATCAGACCGCCATCGCGAATGGTGCAATCAGTAACTTTTATCTCTTTTCTGTACATGCTTGTTGAATCCTTATTTATTGAACTGGTGTAAAACAGAGTTATGTGGGATAAATCTTACTCGCGCTAAATCATGTCCTTATACTTCGCGCAAGCTCATATTATATCATCCACCTATTCGTATTCATAAACAGCATCGCCTAATTTAACAAAATTAAAACTAAAACGATCGGAGGAAAAAATCAAGACTCGTAAATCTAAATGTAAAAAAATAAAAAACAACCAGTGTTTTCAATTCCTGGCAATTGACATTGACATTTTTACCGGTCAATGTATCTTCTTTCATATATCGAATACTTGCGCATTTACACGTTAGCGTTAATGTTTTTATGATATTTTCTAAGGAGCAGCAATGAAAAACAAGGATTATATCAGCGATGGCTTGATTCACGTCCGTAACCGGCTGAAAGAATACGCTCATCCGGCTACATCTATCCCAGACGTTGCCCATAAATCAGAAAATCAAGATGCTTCTTTGCTACAGCACCCTTCCCCGGCAACAACCAAAACTGGACGAAAGTCTGGCAACAGCAACAAGGAGTTAAAAAAAGCCCGCATGAAACGCAGTGAAGAATACCTTCGTTTCCACCGCGATCTTGCCGCCAGGATAACTGCTTGTCGAGCGACTTTGGCTGAAGAAACGCGTCACTATCAGAAAATTGTTGACGAATCAGTAAAATTTCAGGAAGCAGTAGACAAAATGTTAATAGAACTAGAGGAGCTCAGAAATTTTGACGAAAACCCGGCTGATGATCCAGCAAAACTTGGAGAAATCTTCAGAAGAGCAGAACACCTTCGACTTGAATTTATTCGCCGCCAAGCCATATTCAGCCAGTTGACGGAAAAACGCGGTAGCGGAAAGCAACACACTTCTGGTTCTACTCCCTCGCTGTTGCCGGAAATCGGATCGCTGGAATTTTCGCAGATTTTTAAACTGAGTTTGGCATGCGGCTTACCAATTATAATTGCAATTATTGTCGGTAGTGTAACTATTGCACTCGCTATTCTTATCTCCATGGGAATATTCCGATGATACTATCGACACGTAAACGCAAACCGGAAAAACGCAACCTCCTGCGCTATATTCATACTCAGAGCTATTCCCGGTTATCCGGGTTCCGCGCCGTTAAAACTTCCAGAAACTTACACCGAAACCGAACAATACTCGTACTTCTCGGCTTGACCGCACTCGCGATAGGACTTAAATTCGTTTTTGCATGAATAGGTGCAAAAACTGGTGCGTCAAAATGGCGCACTTATAACGCATCCAAAAACGCAAGGGCATCCTCATAATCCGGTTCATTGCCGATTTCAGGAACGAGCTGCCGATATGCGACTTTACCGGCCACATCAACAACAATCACCGCCCGTGCCAATAAACCAGCCAGCGGCCCGTCAACCATTCTGAGTCCGTAATTATTGCCAAAATCACGATTCCTCAGCTCTGAAACAGAAATGACCTTTTCAATACCCTCGGCAACACAGAAACGATTATGAGCAAAGGGTAAATCGAGTGAAGCACACAAGACTTTGCACTTATCGAGTCGTGCAGCCTCAACGTTAAAACGCCTTACAGACGCGGCACAAACCGGCGTGTCAATACTGGGGAAAATATTGAGAACTAAAATATCACCTGCGAAATCTCCAAGACTAACATCACTTAAATCTGTTTTAGTCAAGAGAAAGTCTGGTGCCGACGAGCCGATTGCCGGTAATTCTCCGCAAGTAGTTACTTTCTTGCCCTTAAAAGTTATTGTCGCCATAAGTCTTCCTCCGTTTGTTGTTAAGAAAGTTGCCAGGTTATAGGTTCAAATCCAATTGCACAAAATTCTAAACAAACCTTTATTTTGATTGCTCAGACAACTCGGACTTATCCAATTGATTGTCCTATTCGTTACCCTAAACTACATCTGATTTACGGGTTTTCCAGTATGACTCAAAAATCTCATTTTTTTTGAGTTGTTCCGCGGTTGTGGAAAAAAATTGTAATCCCGGTTTTCCTCTGGCGTTTAGTGAGATATATTATCTGAATGTGGTGTTGTCTTATTTCACTTTTCAAAAATAACATTTAAGGTATTGAATATGTCAAAAATACATCCGACCGCCCTGATTGAACAGGGTGCTAAACTCGCTGACAACGTTGAAATCGGTCCCATGTGCTACGTTGGCAATCAGGTGGAAATAGGCGATGGCAGCAAGCTGATTGCACAATGCCACGTAACCGGACGCACAGTGATAGGAAAAAATAATACGGTTTATCCATTTGCTACGCTGGGACTGAATGCCCAGGATTTGGATTATAAGGGCGGGGATTGCCAGCTGATTATCGGAGATAACAATGTTTTTCGCGAAGCTTGCAGTGTTCATACCGGCACTAAAGATGGAACGGCCACCACCATCGGCAATGAGTGCTACCTGATGAACAACTCGCACGTGGCGCATAACTGCAAGATCGGCAATCAGGTAATTTTGGTCGGCTACTCAGGCATTACCGGTTATTGTGAAGTCGGCGACCGGGCAATTTTGTCTGCCTACGCGGGCATTCATCAATTTTGCCGGATCGGTCGACTGGCAATGCTCAGCGCCGGTTCGGTTTTTTCGCAGGACATTGCCCCTTTCATGATTGCCGAAGGCCGAAACGGGCCGGTACGTGGAGTCAATGTTGTCGGACTAAAGCGCGCGGGGTTCTCTGTGGAAACCATCCGTGTGTTGCGGGAACTGTATAAAATTTTCTTCCACAGTAACCTGAACTCAAGTAACGCGCTGGAAAAAATCAAGCAGGAATTACCCCAAATACCAGAAGTTAAAGAATTTATTGACTTTTTCAACAGTAGTAAACGCGGCGTACATCAGGGACGTACCCCCGGCAAGCGCGCGTGATGCCAGCTCTGCCATAGTGCCGACAAAAAACTTTTTCGTTCAGGCACTAATTATCCTGTATCTCTTTCTGGAGGAATTTGGAAAAGAAATTCCCTTGGAGAATCATCGTTTTGTTCAAAATCACTCGTTTTCCCCGCTTGGAACTCGTTGTTTCCCTACGGGGTAAGTTTATCACACAAAGATAGTATGAGAAGGTTAGCCTCCTTAGACGAAATGTGATATATTATCACTTTCA
>JAGYNC010000119.1 GCA_018400135.1 Victivallaceae bacterium | reverse complement strand
CCCACCTCCTTCAACGCCGAAGCCTGAACGTGCCGCCGAAATGAATTGGGAGGCATTTGAAAAATGGCTGTTTGAATCAGATACCAATATGCTGCTTGGCAAGGAGCTGTTGGCGATTGACAGCAACAACGAATATAATCCGGAATTCTACTTCAGCTACAACTATCTCTTTTGACAATCAGAACAACCTAACCACTATTTGGGAGGTAACTTGTGAAAAACAAAACATTACGATGCCGGAGAACATGTTTTGCGTCCGGTTGCGGCCCGGGACCTACGCGCCAAGACAGGGCGACAAGCATTTACCAAGGATACCCCCGCTTAATCTCATTTATGTAGCCAACTTGGCACGAATGGGTAACATGAATCCAGCAGACAAAAATATTTACGCAGCAGTTGATACCGGACTGATAAGTCAGAACGTCTACCTTTTTTGTTCATCTGAAGGACTGGCAACCGTCATTCTGGGTATGGTTGATAAAGCAACTCTCGCTAAGGCTATGGGGTTGTCTTCGTCCCAAAAAATAATTTTCACCCAGCCAGTCGGCTATCCGAAGCGCTGACAAGAATACACATGACCGATTTTCTAAATATGCCGCAGCCGCTTTGGCTGAAAACCGTAGATTCCACCAACCGCTACGCGGCACAAAATTTTGATAGCCTTCCTGAAGGGACGCTGGTCGTTGCGGGGCAACAAACCGCCGGACGTGGCCGTCGAGGGAAAAGTTGGCTCTCTCCGAAAGGGGTAAACGTTTATGCTTCGTTTGTCATGAAAAACCTTGTTACTTCGCCGATGCAGGCCACTATCGTTGCGTCTCTGGCGACTCTTGACTGTTTACGCCAAACCGCACCCGAGACAAATTTCTGGTTAAAATGGCCCAACGATGTTTTTCATGACCATTGCAAAATAGCCGGCATTTTATGTGAAGCAATAGCTGACGCAGATAATCGTATTCGTGGCGTGGTTGCCGGCGTCGGCATTAATGTGAATATGAGTCGAGAGACATTGAACGCGATTGATCAACCTGCTAGTTCACTACTCAACATAACCGGCCAGAAGATTGATCTGAAAAAAATAACGAATTTATTGGCCTTTACCATGTTTCAGAGTTATATTACATATTCCACGTTATTCCCCAGGCTGTTTGCCCGCTGGAAAAAAGAAAATCTGCTGCTCGGCAAAGTGGTTGATCTCCTCACTGAACGCGAAGTAGTTTCCGGGAGAGTTGTCGATTTTGGTACCAATGGTGAGTTGCTACTGAATGTGGCAGGAAAAATTAGAAAATTCTACAGCGGTGATGTCAGGATAGATCGAAAATCACTCGATTTTTGACGTATCCTCCATCCGCTTTTGCCAATGAGACCAGTAAGCACAATGATTTGCTTAAATTATGAATTTATATAAAGGAATGAACAAATGTTGACTGAAGGGTTAAAATTGATGGTGCTGGGCATGAGCTGGGTGTTCGTGTTCCTGGCACTAATGGTTGTATTAATGAATTTTACGGCCAGGGTATTATCCCCCTTTGCTAATCTTCTCGAACCTAAAACCCCGCCCCCAAAAAGAAACAACAAGACTCAGACCGGAGACCGTGAACGGCAGCAACTCGCGGCGGCTGTTGCGGCTGTGCACCAGCATCGCCGGAGAGTCAATTAATTTAATAAAGTTCAAGGCAGCTGGCGAGGAGGAGGGGCAACGTATAGAGGGAGCCCCGATCATCATCAGCTTTGGTTAACCGAAAAAGACGGAAGCCAACCAGTCCATTCACCCGATTTCGTACCTCGGAGGGTGATGGTATCAATAAATATATAGTTAAATAGAAAATATTTTGTTATTTTTGACAGAATTCTAACCCCGAAAGGATAGCTTAATGAAAAAAATAGAATTTATGGATACGTCATTCCGTGACGGTTTCCAATCTTGTCTGGGAGCAAGAGTTAAAACTGATGACTTTCTTCCCGCGCTTAAAGCCGCGGTTGAAGCAGGCACCAACCATTTTGAGATTGGCGGCGGCGCTCGCTTTCAAAGCCTCTACTTCTATTGTCAGGAAGATGCTTTTAACATGATGGATCGTATCCGCGAAGCGGTTGGCCCGGACGTTAATCTTCAGACATTGGCACGCGGCGCCAACGTTGTGGGATTAGTTTCGCAATCGCGTGACATTATCAACCTCCACGCTGAATTATTCAAAAAGCACGGTGTTACAACAATTCGAAATTTTGACGCGTTGAACGATGTTAGAAACTTGGATTATTCCGGTAATTGTATTCACAATGCCGGGCTGAAACATCAGGTTGCGATCTCGTTGATGGGGTTGCCGCCGGGATTACATGAAACTTATGCCCACTCTCCAAAGTTTTATTCCGATCGGTTGCGCGACGTTCTGGATGCCGGTATTCCTTATGACAGCGTTTGCTTTAAAGATGCTTCCGGCACGACTACTCCGAAAAATGTTTATGAAACCATCAAGGCCGCAAGACAGTTGTTGCCGAAGGATGTTAAAATAGATTTTCATACCCACGATACTGCCGGCATGGGCACTGCCTGCAATATGGCAGCAATTGAAGCCGGCGCAGACATTATCAGTTTGTCCATGACCCCGGTAAGCGGCGGAACTTGCCAGATTGATGTTTTGACGATGTGGCATCGTCTCAAAGGTACTGACTACACTTTGGATATTGACTGCGAAAAATATCTCGAAGCGGAAGCAGTTTTTGAGGAATGCATGAGCAAATATTTCATTCCACCGGAAGCGCGTGAAGTAAGCCCGAAAATTATCTTCTCTCCAATGCCTGGCGGCGCGCTGACCGCCAATACACAAATGATGCGTGACCATAACTGTCTCCATCTCTACCCTGAAGTAATTAAAGAGATGAGAGAAGTGGTTGCCAAAGGGGGATTTGGTACTTCAGTTACCCCGGTGTCTCAGTTCTATTTCCAGCAGGCGTTTGCAAATGTAACTCAAGGTAAATGGGACAAAATTTCCGATGGATACGGCAAAATGGTACTTGGCTATTTTGGCCATACGCCAACTGAACCCGATCCCGAAATCGTTAAAATTGCCTCCGAACAATTAAAACTTGAACCCACCCGCGAAGATGTTCATGACATCAACGACAGAAACCCCCAACTCGGTATCGCGCCCGCAAAAAAACAACTGGAAGAAGCCGGCCTGCCTGTTTCCGATGAATCCATTTTTATCACCGCCACCTGCGGCGATAAGGGCATTGCTTTTCTCAAAGGCGACAGCCCGATGGGAATTCGTTACAAGACCGACGAAAAAGAAAACGCCCCGGTTGCGTCAGAATCAAGCAAAACAGCAGGCGACAAACAACCAGTGCCGACAACTGAGCCAGCCAGTTATGAGGTTACGGTTGAAGGAAAGACCTTTAATGTTCACGTTGCCTCTGGTGGCAACGTAACTGCCGCGCCCGCAACAGACGCGTCTGCTCGAGCTGAGGCGAGTAGTGGTAAAACATTCGAAGTTACAGCCCCGATGCCCGGGACGATAGTGAAAATTCTGGTTGAAGAAGGCGATCAGGTTGAACCCGGCGATACCATCTTGGTACTGGAAGCGATGAAAATGGAAACGGAAGTAAAGACCGACAGGGCTGGGACAGTTGCCTCAATTCCAGTTAAAGCCAGTCAGTCAGTTGCTTCTTTTGAAACCCTGGCCGTAATCCGGGAGGGGTAAATCATGCGCCTTTTGAAGACTTTAATAATCTCATTTTTGCTATCGACAGGCTGCGGCATTCTTGCCGCGAATGCAGTCAATGAGTTTTCCGGAACGGATGACCCACAAGTTTTTGCCTGGACTTCGGGTACCGATGGAAATCTGCAATTACACTACATCTGGCCGAAGCCGGCATTGGTTTATTCTGTGAGTGTCATTGAAGGCCAGGAATTGCTTCCAGGGCGTGAGATTATGGTTCTGAGCATTCCCGGTCGCACGAAAGCAAAGGTTTCGATTACTACCGCAATGCACGTCATAAGCTTGGCTCCGACACTTGTTCCCTCGGTAGAAATTGAGCCGGGAACAGTACTGATGACCGCCGGCGTTAATTTGTTGTCACACCATTCGGTGCCGGAATCGCATGGTGCGGATAAATTGTTGCCGTCGTGGGGGGAAATGTTTAGTGGACTGTGGCAAAGTACTGGTATTTACGATCTTTGGCGCCAGACACTGGCAAAACCCGGAGATACCTGGATGCTTGGCATTGGCCGGGTAGTGATGATGTTGGTGGGCATGATTTTGCTGGTATTAGCCATATTCAAAGGATTCGAGCCGCTGTTGTTGGTACCGATCGGGTTTGGCGCAATCCTGACAAATATTCCACTTGCCGGAATCTCCGGACCGGATGGTATTCTCGGCATGGTTTACATGGTCGGGATTGAAACCGGTATTTTCCCGTTGATAATTTTCATGGGAGTCGGCGCTATGACCGACTTTGCGCCACTGATTGCCAACCCGAAAACCGCTTTGCTTGGAGCAGCCGCGCAATTCGGTATATTTTCCGCTTTGCTTGGCGCTTTGCTGTTGAATTATCTGGGATTAGGTATCGATTTCAGTTTGAAAGATGCTGCCAGCATTGGCATTATTGGCGGCGCCGATGGTCCAACATCAATCTATTTGACCAGTAAACTTGCCCCGGCATTACTCGGCCCGGTCGCTGTTGCGGCCTATTCATACATGGCGCTGGTGCCAATTATCCAGCCGCCAATCATGAAGCTGTTTACTACCAAAGCTGAACGTAAAATTAAAATGCGCCAATTGCGACACGTTTCCAAGATCGAGAAAATCTGTTTCCCCATTATTATCACTCTGCTATGCGCGTTGTTGCTGCCCGCTGCAGCGCCCCTGATAGGTATGTTGATGTTTGGTAATTTGATGCGTGAATGTGGCGTGGTTGAGCGTCTTAGCAATACTACCCAAAATGCGCTTATTAATATTGTGACCATTTTTCTCGGGTTGGCGGTTGGCTCAAAACTCTCTGCTGAAGAGTTTCTTTCAGTACGCACTCTGGGTATTCTAGTCATGGGCGCGGTGGCGTTTTCTATTGGAACTGCCACTGGTGTTTTGTTTGGTAAATTGATGAACAAATTTTCGAAAGAACCAATTAATCCTTTGATTGGCGGGGCTGGTGTTTCGGCGGTGCCAATGGCGGCGCGCGTCGTTAATCGTGTTGGCTTGGACGAAGATCACCACAATTTCCTTTTAATGCATGCGATGGGGCCTAATGTGGCTGGGGTGATCGGCTCGGCTGTTGCCGCCGGGGCCTTGTTATCCGCTCTTATTGGATAAATGGTTTGCGGACAAAGCCCGATTCAAGTTAAGCATTCAGTAAAGAGGCGATGGCCATTGTCGCCTTTTTCTATTTCAGTTTGGTTGTTGAAGAACTTTAATCGATCACTTTCATGGAGGGTGTCATGCAATCTATGTTCAGCAAGGCGAAAATCCCTACTGTCCGTCTTTTCGAACAATTATGGTAACAAGTAAAAACCTTGAACAAGGAGGTAAACATTATGGATAATCGTCTAGTCTTTCCGGTTGATCTGTTAGAAAATTTTTGTGTCGATGCTTTCAGTAAATTCGGCTTTTCTCAGGAAGAAAGCAAAATTATTTCCAGCGTGTTGCTGCTCTCAGATCTGTACGGGATTGAGTCACATGGCATGCAGCGTCTGGTACGCTATCATAAAGGAATTGAAAAAGGGTTAATCAAGGTACACGCGAAATCTGAATTAGTTTTTGAGACCCCTTTATCCGCTGTAATCGAAGGCAACGACGGCATGGGGCAATTGTTGGGTACTCAAGCCATGAAACTGGCCATTGATAAGGCGAAAAACAATGGTGTGGGTATTGTTTCGGTGCGTAATTCCAATCATTTCGGGATCGCGGGTTATTACGCAAAGATGGCTTGTGAAGCAGGATTGATAGGCTGGGCAACCACTAATTCTGAAGCTATTATGGTACCTACTCATGGGAGGTTGGCCATGATTGGCTCGAATCCAATAGCCCTTGCAGTTCCAGCGGAACCATATAATTTTCTGTTTGACGCGTCAACTACCGTGGTCACCCGCGGCAAGCTGGAAATGTACAACAAGATGGGGAAAACCTTACCGGAAGGCTGGGCATTGGATAAAGACGGCAACGACTCTACAAATGCTGCTTCTGTACTTGAAAATATAATAGCCAAAAACGGCGGCGGCATTATGCCACTGGGTGGTTCGCAGGAAATTACCGGAGGGCATAAGGGTTATGGCTATGGTATGATGTGTGAGTTGTTTTCATCGATCTTATCTCAAGGACCGACATCGAACTACTCCATGACCGGCGGTCGAGGTAATATTTGCCATGGCTTTATGGCCATTAATCCGGCATGCTTTGGTGATCCGGCAGCGATAAAACAGCATTTTTCCAAATACCTGGAAGAACTGCGACAGAGTCCCAAAAAAGCCGGACATGACCGCATTTATACCCACGGCGAAAAAGAAATTCTGGCGATGGCCGAAAGAAAGAAAAATGGCATTCCGGTGCTTGTCAACACTTTACGTGAAATGGTTGATTTAGCCGGCTATGTCGGTCTTGATTATAAAGCATACTTCGGCGATATCAAGTTTGAGGAATCGCCTGAAATGTTCAAAAATAATTATTAATTTTAAGGAAAAGAATACAGATGTCGGAAAAAGCACTGAACACAGCAGAAAAAAGCCTTGCACTACATTACGAAAAGAAAGGTAAAATCGAAGTTATTTCCACTGTGTCGGTTAAGACTCGTGAAGACTTGTCTTTGGCCTACACTCCGGGCGTAGCCACTCCTTGTCTGGAAATTCAAAAAGATATTAATAAATCCTATGAACTGACGCGACGCTGGAATATGTGTCTGGTGGTAACCGACGGCACTGCGGTTTTGGGGTTGGGTGATATTGGACCCGAGGCCGGGATGCCGGTAATGGAAGGCAAATGTGTTCTGTTCAAGGCATTCGGAGGGGTTGATGCTTTTCCTCTGTGCATCAAGAGCAAGGATGTGGATGAAATCGTTAACACTATTCAATTGATCTCCGGCAGTTTTGGGGGGATTAACCTCGAGGATATTTCCGCGCCCCGCTGTTTTGAAATTGAAAAAAAGCTCAAAGAGTGTTGTGATATTCCAATTTTTCACGACGACCAACACGGCACTGCGGTTATTACCCTCGCCGGATTAACTAATGCCTTACGGGTGGTGAACAAAAATAAAAAAGCTGTTTCCGTTGTTATCAACGGGGCAGGAGCCGCAGCTATCTCCATTACCAGGTTGCTGTTGGCTGACGGGTTTAAAGATATCACTCTTTGCGACAGAAAAGGCGCGATATATCAGGGACGCACCGCCGGCATGAATCCGATTAAAGAAGAAATGGCTGCCGTCACCAACCTTAATAAAAATTCCGGTTCACTCGCTGACGTATTAGTCGGCGCCGATATTTTCATCGGAGTATCTGCCCCGGGTATGGTTACCACGGAAATGGTAAAAACCATGAGCAATGATGCCGTTATTTTTGCCTGTGCTAATCCCACTCCAGAGATTTATCCTGATGATGCCAAAGCTGGCGGCGCGGCAGTAATTGCCACCGGAAGAAGCGATTTCCCCAATCAAATCAACAACGTCCTGGCCTTCCCGGGAATTTTCCGCGGCGCCTTTGACGTCAGAGCATCAGATATCAACGATGAGATGAAGGTTGCTGCGGCTCGTGCCCTTGCCGAACTCATTACAGATGACGAAATTGGCCCGGACTACATTATTCCAGCGGCGTTTGATCCCCGGGTTGGTAAAGCGGTCGCCCAATCCGTTGCTGACGCTGCAAGAAAGACCGGAGTGGCCCGGATTAGTCGATGCCAGCACTAATTAGAACATTCTCGAAAAGCCTTTCAGGGTTCATGCTCCGCATGTCCTGAAGGCTT
>JAGYNC010000118.1 GCA_018400135.1 Victivallaceae bacterium | reverse complement strand
ATTGATGACCGCTTCGTCCAGATCGCGGGTGAAAAAGTCCGGAGGAGACTGTTGCAGATCGCTCTGCTTATCCCGATCGCCGGGAGACGACATCTCGACAACGGTAAACTTCAGCGTCGGCAACAGTTTCTCGATCCGGTTCAACGCCTCCCTGGTCTGAGCCAGCGACAGTTTACTGGAGCGGGCGCCCACTGACAAAACTTTTGATGAACTGTTCATAAAGCTCCTGATGATGCTCAATGATTTTTGTTGCTTCGGCGATTATGCGCTTCTGTTTATCGGCATCGGCGTGTTGTTGTGATTTCAGATATTCAAGATTAACCACGGACAACTTCGGCCGCAACCGCGTCAGTTTCGGGGATACATTGCGCGGTATGCCCAAATCAATAATCGTTGCGCCCGGCCTGAATGATTTTACGTATGCGGCAGTAATCACCGGTTCCTCCACCGCGAGCGCGCAAATCAGGATATCAGCTTCCGACAACATCTCCGGCAAAGCCTCAAGGCTGAAAAGTCGGCAGCTTGCCGATGTTTCTACGGGCCGGTTGACATGGTAGAACCAAGTAACATTGCGGTTGCGGGCGCAAAACATCTCCTGCAGTTGCGAGCCGACGGCTCCGGCACCGACAATGAAGATATTTCTGCGCTGAAGATCAGTAAATTCCGCTGTCAAAAACCGCAATACGTCATATTCTACATCGTTTTTGGTGAAAAAACCGGAAGTTTGATTTCTAATCCGTTTCGCCACATGCAGAGCGTGATTTTGTACAAGCTCGAATACCGGGCCAGCCCAACCCCTGTCTCGTGCGTAAGCGCAGGCTTGTTTTACCTGCGCCACGATATGTGTTTCTCCAAAATGCTGAGAATAATAGCCAGCGAGACAATCGCACACATGATGAAAGGCTTCAAATCCGGTTTTCAGATAGTATTGTTTCCGATTTAGTGAATCAAAGCGCATAATCAGCTTAACAAGATTGTACAACGTTTCTTTGCAGGCAGCGACAGCAATGATCTCAAGCCGGTTGCAGGTGTTGAGCAAAACAAAACCGCAAATTTCCTGTAGTTGCATCAGCATGGCCCCTGCACGATCAAGGTCTTGTCCGGCAAGATGCAGTTTTTCGCGTTTCGCCAGCGGCAACGTTCGGTGATCAATGCCGAGCACCATCAGGTCGGCATTTTCAACGGCGGTGACGTGACGGCTCAAGTTCTCCTTGATAAGCCTGGTTTTGCGGCAAGCGACACCATGACTGGATACGGCAACGGTAATTCCGTCGCTCCCGAAGGAAGCCGGCGTGATGAATGAACCGTTCTCCCAGCCGCCGTCGACCGCGCACACCAGAATGCCTTTTGCTTCGGCAACTGCCGCTATGCGGCGATTAAGCGCGGCATCGTTGGTGGCGGCATAAACCAGAAACACGTCTTCAATATCGTGTTCCAGAAACTGCCGCTCGTACAGCAAAATTGAGCCGGCGGCGGCGAGTTCACGCAACCGCGCCGATACGTCGGGCGCGACCACCACAATCTTTGCGTCGACTTCCGCCAGCTTGAGTATTTTCCGCTGCGCGACGCTTCCCCCACCGACGACCAGACATTTTTTCTTTTTCAACAGCAGGTTGACCGGAAATGTTTTGACCATCTTTACCTTCCTCGTGCGGCGACTAGTTTGGCGGAAACGGGATGACAATAAGCTTGTATATGCAAACATTGTTCACTGTTTCGGATATTACTTAAAAAACTTCAATATTTTGAATATTCAGGTTCATAGTTCAGGATTTGCTGCCGATTCCATCGGCGACCGATGGATAAAATCGGCAAAAGACTCGCCCGGCTTGCGACGGCTCAAATAAGTCCTGACAATTCCCGTGATGAAAGCTGGCAAATCCGTTGCTGGCAGATGGAAATTCTCCCTGGTAACGGCAAGGCGGCTGTCCGCGCCTTTCATGCAACCGCCGTAATATACTCTGAAACAAGGTTCTACACCTTTCCCGAGGTCGCGTTTCAGTCCCTCGAATCCGAGCGTTGCTGCCGGGTGGCAGGAGCAGGCATTGGGACAACCGGAAATTCTTATAGAACCAGTTATTTCCATCTGTTCCTGGCATGAAATGTTCGGGAATGACTCAAACAGTGTATCAAGTTCAAGTGCAACTTTCGTGGCGAAGTCCACGGAATTGAGGATTCCGATCTTGCAGGTTGCGGCACCAACGCAAGAAAGTATTTTGCACCGTTGGGCGGTGCCGATAAACGGCGCCAGTTCGCTTTGCCGCACCTCATCGAAAAGGTGGGGCAACGCGGTTTCGTGAACGCCCGGCAACAGCAAATCCTGCGAACGCAGCAGACGAAGTTTGCCGTTGGTGTATTTTGTTGCCAACGCCGCCAGGGGAGCGAGGAAGCGTTGTTCGATATTTCCGCATGGCACGGTTAGCTTCAATGCGCGTACCTGTTCGAAGCGGGTTGGAACAACGCTCGCCGCGAGCCATGCGGTGGCATCGGGATGATTTTCGTCTTTTCGGGAGAACTCCGGCAACACCGGCGGTTTCTCGAAAGACTCCAGGGAAGGGGACTTCACCACGGGCGCCGGTGTCCGGTCAAAGTAGCGTCGATAGAGCTCCACGAAGTCATGTTCACCGAGCTTCTCGAGTACAAAACGCAGTCTGGCTTCATGGCGTTTCTCGCGATTGCCGTGATCGTGAAACAAGTCTATTCCGGCAACGGCGCAATGAAAAATCTCCCGGTCCGGCAGTCCTGAAAAGATTTTAACCCCCAGGCGACAGTTGCGCCCCATCCCGCCGCCGGCATAAACATCGAACGCCCTGTTTGCGACACCATTGGTGGCAACAAACGCGATGTCCTGAAACAACGCCGCATTGCCGTCGGCTGGGCTCGAAAACAAGCCGATTTTCAGTTTGCGCGGTAAGGCAAACGCGGGATCGTAGGCAAGCACAACCTCGTTAAGCGGCGACGCGTACGGGCGCACGTCGAAAACCGCTTCCGGTGCAAGGTCCGAAAATTCGTCAACCACCAGATTCCGGTAGGTATCCCCGCCGCCGCCGCGGAAGACGAAGCCGCTTTCCACAGCTTGAACCACAGTTGAATGAATATGTTCGAGTTGTACGTCATGGAGCTGAATATCCTGTCTTGTGGTCAAGTGCAGGAAGTCGATGTGGTTGTTCCGGCAGACTTGCGACAGCCGCGACAACATGTCAGCATTAATATCACCGCCGGCCACCCGGACTCTGATCATGAACAGACCGTTCCGCTGTTCGTAAATACCCAGCGGCGCGCTGGTTTTTTTTAAATCGGCGGAGGTGATGAGTTTTTGCGACAGCGCCGTCGCCTGTTTCTTAAGTTGCTGATAGTTCATATCCATGAATTGACTCCTGTCAGACCGTGATCGAAGCCCCCTTTGCGTTTCATGTTCCGCGTAACAGAAAGTTTTTTCTTCTCACGGTCTTGGGTTGTTTCAAAGAACTTTTCAATCGAATAGAGTATAGTGCTCCGAAAGGCTATTATCAATGCCGCGGCGGGCGTTGCATCCGCCTTTTATTTCCTGTACACTCCGCGCGCAAGAAAATACCTCAAGCTTCCAGCTTGAGGAGAGAAAACGCAAGCAAGGATGCTTGCTGTACTCTGACGCGGTGGAGGGGCGCGCTCCTGCGCGACCGGCAAGTAGTCGCAGGCGTAGCCTTACGCCGCGACTTCCCCCCTTTGTTCTCAAAGCGACGCGCCGTCGGTGCCGGTTTCATCGAAACGCGGCACTAATTATATGCAATAGTCGGGAATGATTTGTCGTTCCGAGAGTTGTCGAAACACGGTACTGATGTGGGCATCAATATCCGCTTCCGCCTCCAGCTCGATGTCCGCTTCACCGTTTCCCGGCCCCAGCCGGATCACCAGCAGATCATTCGGATAATTCAACTGTCGGATGCAATCCAGATCGTAGTCATCGGCATCGCTAAGAGCAGTGATGAAAATCAATCCGGCATCGCTCATGATGCGTCCGAGTTCTCCGAGACGTCGGACATGTTCGTCGCGATCATGGAAACCGCGCTTGATATCGGCGTCAAGTCCTTCAGCGATATTCGATACGCCCAGATAGTAGGAGTTCATGTTCAGTTGAAATAGTTTTTGTTCCAACTTTTTCGCCACGGCGGCTGCGGCAATGCAGTCCTCGCCGGTAACCAGCACCGTTTTCCCGTAATGCCGGTTCCGCAACAGCCTTTCCCGTCCGGAAACATGACCGGTATCCCAGGAAAACTCGCGTTTCCCGATATGGTCTCTGAGGCGCTCTTCCCGAGAATCGTGCCGTTCGTGAGTCCCGGGGGCGATCCCGGCGAGAATCATGCCGGCGGCGGCGGTGGTGTTGCTGATGGGATCAATCAGAATAAACGCTCCGGAACCGCGATTATTCGAGTAGGGATCAAAATAAAGCGGCTTGGTGGCATTCAGCGCGACCCGGCCGATCTCATTCAACGCCAGAGCATCCGCATCTCCCTTGTGCAGCGTGTTTACCTCAATCCCATACACCAGATTATCAACGCGCGCCTTGACGTTGCGACCCGCCTGACGAATGATGTAGTCGGAACCACGCCGCAACGGTTTTTCGTCCATCCACACCACCATCGCGTCAAGCCGCGACTCGATTTTGGGCGGATTGTTGGCATGAACGATCATGTCTCCGGCGCTGACGTCAATTTCGTCATTCAGCACCAGCGTTATCGCCTGCGGCGGGAATGCCTCGTTCAAGTCCCCGTCGGCGATAACAATGCGTTTGACGGTAGATTCTTTCAGGGACGGCAGCACTTTTATTTTATCTCCGACGCGAACTATACCCGAAGCAACCGAACCGGCAAAACCGCGAAAATTCAGATCGGGTCTGATCACGTATTGTATGGGGAAGCGGAAATCGTTGAAATTACGGTCTCCGACCACATCGATTTCCTCGAGTGTTTCCAGCAACGGGTCGCCGTCATACCACGGTGTTTGTTCGGAAAGTGTTACCACATTGTCGCCTTTGAGAGCCGACAGCGGAATATATCTCACGTCCGAAATGTCCAGTTTGGCGATAAACGCATCGAACTCGCTCTTAATGTCGCGAAACACCTCTTGGGAGTAATCGCGCAAATCCATCTTGTTGATCGCCACGATCACGTGTTTTATGCCCAGTAGAGATACAATAAACGCATGTCTTCGCGTTTGAGTACTCACGCCGAGGCGGGCATCGATCAGTATCACCGCCAGGTTGGCGGTGGACGCGCCGGTTGCCATGTTTCGGGTATACTGTTCATGTCCCGGCGTGTCGGCAATGATGAATTTGCGTTTGGGCGTGGCAAAATAGCGATATGCCACGTCAATGGTAATACCCTGTTCGCGTTCGGCCTTGAGTCCGTCGAGCAGCAAAGCATAGTCGATTTCCCCGGTTCCTTTGGTGGTGCCGACTTTTTCGGTATCTTTCTTCAACGCGTTAAGCTGATCGTCAAAAATCAGCTTGCTGTCGTAGAGCAGTCTGCCGACCAGCGTTGATTTACCGTCGTCGACCGACCCGCAGGTGATGAACCGGAGTAGATCCTTGTTTTCGTGTTGATTCAAAAATTTATCAATATTCATAATACGTATTCCCTTATTTTATTTTGCCGAGGCAAAATAAAAATATTCTTCATTTTGCATTTTTCCTCGTGCGATGCCGGTACTGGCAATTGCCTCAGAAATAGCCCTCGCTTTTTTTCTGTTCCATCGATGAATCACCATCGTGGTCAATAATCCGGGTCGAACGCTCACTGACCCGCGTCCGCAACATCTCTTCGACAATTTCGTCCACCGTGGCAGCGGTTGATTCGATCGCTCCGGTCAACGGGTAGCAACCAAGAGTCCGGAAACGGACGGAGCGCATTGCCGGTTTTTTTCCCGGATTGAGCCGCATCCGCTCGTCATCCACCATCACCAGCACGCTGTCGCGTTCCACCACCGGACGTTTTTTGGCGAAGTAGAGCGGCACAATCGGAATATTTTCCAGCCGGATATACTGCCAGACATCCAGTTCGGTCCAGTTCGACAGCGGAAACACCCGAACGCTTTCGCCGGGATTGATTCTGGCGTTGAACAACGACCAGAGTTCCGGACGCTGATTCTTCGGATCCCACTGCTGATGCTTGTCGCGGAATGAAAATATCCGCTCCTTAGCGCGGGATTTTTCCTCGTCGCGCCGGGCGCCTCCGAACGCCACATCGTATTTGCCCTGTTTCAACGCCTGAAGCAGCGCCTGGGTTTTCATGATGTCGGTATACTTGCGGCTGCCGTAATCAAACGGATTGATGCCCGCCTCGAATCCCTCTCGATTGTAATGCACCTGCAGATCAAGACCTTGTTCGGCGCAAAATTTGTCCCTGAAGGCAATCATCTCGCGAAACTTCCAGGTGGAATTGATGTGCAACAACTTGAACGGGATTTTTCCCGGATAAAACGCCTTCTGCGCCAAGCGCACCAGTACCGACGAATCCTTGCCGATCGAATAGAGCAGCACCGGTCGTTCGAACTGTCCAACCGCATCCCGAAAAATATGGATGCTTTCCGCTTCAAGCTGTTTTAATTGACTCAAGTTATAATCGTTCATATTGATATACTTCCTTCTCTATGGTAATTTTGAATTCGTCATTTTTCATTCTTCCAATGCAGACCGCATTCTTTGTGTTCCGGCTCTTCCCACCACCATCTGCCGGAACGCGGATGCTCGCCCGGCTTAACCGCCCGGGTACAGCAAGCACAACCGATGCTGACGAACCCCTGATCGTGCAACCGATTATACGGCACATCGTGATCGGTCAGATACCTTTTAACCTCTTCATCGCTCCAGACGATAAGGGGATTAATCTTGACAAGACCGTTGGTTTCGTCCCACTCGGCCTCAGCCACTTCACTTCGGGTGACTGACTGTTCACGTCGCAAACCGCAGACCCAGGCCGATAAACCACGCAGGGCGCGGCGCAACGGTTTCACCTTGCGCTGCAGGCAACAGTATTTGCGGTTGGCAACACTGTCGCTAAATAGATTAACTCCATAGCGGTTAGCCATTATCTCTATGTCCGGAGATTTGGGAAAATAAACCGCGATCTTTATTCCGTAACACTTTTCTGTCTGTTCAAGCAATTCATAAGTTTCATTGAACAACCTGCCGGTGTCCAGCGTGAAAATCGGAATATCAAGATTGTTCCTGACGATCATATCGGTTATTACTTGATCTTCAGTTCCCAATGACGAAGCAAAAGCAATACCGCCGGCAAAATGTCCGGCAGCATATTTCAATATTTGTTCCGGTATCATCCCCCGCAGGTGAATCGCTAAATTTTCTGCCTGATGTTTCTTTTTATTCATATTTCATTGTCTCCATGCTTCGGTATCACCGATTTTAATTTAAAGTTTATATACTACTATTCAGGTCTTATTGGTAGTAATAATACGTTGACCAACGCGAATGTCAAGCCAAAATTAAAAAAAATCACAAAAAAGATTGTTTTTTTCAATTTGCGGGTTATAATTATGACTAAACAGAGTGTTTTGGTATCAATTAGACCGTGCTCGAAAAGTCCCGGCTTCGCAAAACCTTTTCTTCTCGCGGTTTTATTTATTTGATGTCAATTGACTTGCGTCAATCGAAAGAGACGGAAAACAGAGAGAAAAACAGGGGAAATGAACCCTGTTTTCACTGACCACCTGAATATTAAAATGATAAATACTTATTCGGGTCAAGAGTTTTACAATAACGGTAAAATTGCAGGGTGTGGACATGAAACTTTCAACCAGGAGCCGCTACGGACTGAGGCTGATGTTTGAGTTGGCGTTACAGGAAGGACAAGGTCCGCTGTTTCTCGGGGATATAGCGGAAAGGCAGGGTCTTTCGGAAAAATATCTGAGCAAACTGGTTATTCCGCTTAAGGCGGCGAAATTGATCAATGCTTCACGCGG
>JAGYNC010000117.1 GCA_018400135.1 Victivallaceae bacterium | reverse complement strand
GTCGTATTGCATCGCGCGACAGTGTTTTTTGCAAAAAAAAACAAAAAAACTGGTGCGCCAGAATGGCGCACTTTTAATTAGTGCCGACGAAAAAACCCTTTTTCGTTCAGGCACTAATTACCAGGTTGTATTTTTCTTTTTCTGTCGTAAAGGTATACTTGGATTTGTGAGTAATTCAGTTGCGGTATTTCCTGCCTGTGGCAGGCGCGCCGGAGGGCGGTATTCCTGCCGCGCGCCAAGGACGCGGGAACAATATCGATCGGTGGCCGGGGAAACGGTCGCGCGGGAGCACAACCCTCTCCGCGCCAATAACACGGTCATTAGCGGGTGTGGATACAGATTTTAGAGCTTTTCGAATAAGCTCTAACTATGCTGTTTATCACGGATTCAGTGACATTACAGGAGATTGGCACTATGGCACCACACGGCGATTACTGGCATGGTAATTTTTGCATTGAAATCAGCCCGATACCCAATACAATAATTATTATGGGGGCATCCGGTGATTTAACCGGACGCAAACTAATTCCAGCGTTGTTTTCACTTTATAGCCGTGGTTTGTTTCATGAAAAATCACAAATTATCGGTTGCGGCAGAACTGTCATGAACAGCGAGACATTCCGCAACCAGCTGAAAGAGAACCTTGAAAATAATATTGCGGCGCAACAATCTTCTCAATTGCATGATTTTCTGGGAAAAGTTTCTTATCTGTCAGGTGATTATGATGACCCGGCAACTTACCAGCAACTTGGGCTTGAGCTGGAAAAATTGGAGAAACAACAGAAACCGGAGCCTAACCGCACATTTTATCTGGCGACACCGACAACACTTTATCCAACTATTGTACCGCTATTGGGAGAACATAGTCTAACCGCCGAAGATTACTCGGGTACACCATGGCGGCATGTAGTATTAGAAAAACCGTTCGGTTACGACTTGCAAAGCGCGGAAGAACTTGATCGGTTGCTGCATCAAACGTTGAGTGAACGCCAGATTTACCGCATTGACCACTATCTTGGCAAGGAGACGGTGCAGAATATTCTGATGCTCCGGTTTGCCAATATCATTTTCGAACCGATATGGAATCGGCATTATATCGATCATGTGCAAATATCGGTTGCTGAGTCCATCGGAATTGAGAACCGCGCCGGTTATTACGAAAAGGCCGGGCTGCTGCGGGATATGTTTCAAAATCACATGCTGGAAATGCTGTCGCTGATGGCAATGGAAATGCCGGGTTCCTTTGACGCCAACGCGGTTCGCGACGAAAAACTTAAACTGATTCGGGCGATCCGTCCATTCCCGCTCAATGACCTTGATAAATTCATTATCCGTGGACAATATACCCAAGACGGCGATATGTCTGGTTATCGCGATGAATCAGGTGTTGATCCGAAGTCGAACACCGAAACCTACGTTGCCGCCAAACTACTGATCGATAACTGGCGCTGGCGTGGAGTACCGTTTTACCTGCGTTCGGGCAAACGTCTGAAACGAAAACTCAGCGAAATAGCCATAAAATTCAAGCGAGTGCCTCATTCTATTTTTGCCCCTATCAAATCGCAGGATATGGCGGCTGACATGCTGGTGTTGAATGTACAACCTGAAGAGGGCATGGCATTGACTGTTCAGGCCAAAAAACCGGGGCCAAAGTTGTGCATGGGAAGTTTGACTCTGGATTTCAAATACAACGAAGTTTTTGGTGGCCAAACCCGGGACGCATATGAACGATTGCTGTTGGATGCTATGCTCGGCGATCAAACGCTGTTTATCCGCAGCGATGTTATTGCCGCATCCTGGCAATTATTCACTCCGGTGTTAAACGCGTGGCAAAAGTTTGCTGCTGAAGTCTCCGGGAATCCTTGTCCGCTCCACCATTATCCATCTGGGACACAAGGGCCGAAAGCGGCTGAGGAGTTACTAAAACAAGACAATTTTTCCTGGCGAAAAATTTGAATAGTAATCGCTCACTCTTCTTTGGTTCGGGGTCAATACTACACAGCCTCGTCATTCTTCCTCGGGTGTCGTAGCCTCGACCCCACCAAAGAGTGAGGCATTACTATGAACCCATTTATTTTTTTCAAAATATGATTTTTTCGGGTTGGAAAATTGCAACAGACCACGTAAATTCAGTAGTAACCAGAAGTAATAAGCCCTTAGGACGCCATGCCTGAAAAAGTAAAACTTTGCAATAACTTCGAAATAAAAGCCGCAATCAATGAGATTGCTCATTCCATCGTTGCTGAATTTCACGGAAAGACGCCAGCGAAAGAATTTGCCTTGATCGGCATTCATCGCCAGGGAGTGCCGCTGGCGCAACGTCTGATTTCGTCAATTGAACAGCACTCCGGCAAATGTCCTGAACTCGCGCAACTTGATATTTCCATGTACCGTGACGATATCGGCATGCGTAATTCTCTTCCAATCATTCACGAGACCAATATTCCCTTCGATGTCAATGATATGGCGGTTATCCTGGTGGATGATGTTCTCTCCTCCGGACGTACTATTCGGGCAGCGTTGGACGCGATAACTGACTATGGCCGCCCAAAACTGATCCGTCTGGCAGTATTGGTAGACCGCGGCAACCGGGAATTTCCTATTCGCGCGGACTATGCCGGAATAGATTTGACAGTTGCCCAAGATAGCAAGGTGATGGTTGAATTTGGGCAAAGTGAGAACGACAGTAGTATTTATGTAACAGATTGGGATAAAGCATAGGACAGAAAAGATGGGTGATATAGCGTGGCACAGAAAAGATTTGTTGAGCATATATGATCTCGAATCCGAAGAGATATCATTAATTCTTGACACTGCTGAGGAATTTAAAAAAGTTTCTGAAAGAAATGTCAAAAAAGTGCCGGCATTACGTGGCAAAACGGTGGTAAACTTTTTTGTCGAACCCAGTACCAGAACCCGCATGTCTTTTGAGCTGGCAGAGCATCGGCTTAGTGCTGATATCGTGAATATCGCGGCTGATTCCAGCAGCTTGCGCAAGGGAGAAACTTTGCTGGATACCGTGCGCAATATAGAGGCGCTGCAAATTGATTTAATTGTTATTCGACATTCGGCCCCGGGCGCGCCAATGCTCATTGCCAAAAATATTAGTTGCGGGGTACTCAATGCCGGGGACGGAGCTCATGCCCATCCGACCCAGGCCCTGCTTGATCTCTTTACTATTCGAGAAAAAAAGGGACGGTTGCGGGGCTTAAAGGTAACTATCATTGGCGATATCCTCCACAGCCGTGTAGCTCGCAGTAATATTTGGGGATTACTTAAACTTGGCGCGGAGGTTACGCTCGCAGGGCCCTCCACACTGGTGCCCCGCGATTTTGAAAAAATCGGAGTTCGGGTGTGTCATGACCTGCGTTCGGCAATCGAGGATGCTGATGTGGTAAATTTGCTGCGTATCCAGCATGAACGGCAACGCGCTGGTTTTTTCCCCAGTGTCAACGAGTACGCTCGTTTCTTCGGATTGAATGAAACAACGGAGAAATATTTAAAACCGGACGCTTTGGTAATGCATCCAGGCCCGATTAACCGCGGTGTTGAGTTGGCTTCAACGGTTGCCGATGGGCCGCGGTCGGTTATCCTTGAACAGGTCACCAATGGCCTGGCAGTAAGAATGGCAGTTTTATTTCTGGTAGCGGGGTGTATGAACAAATGAGTGATAATAGTGAAATTTTGTTGGTTGGCGGAAGAGTGATTGACCCATTTTGCAAAATGGATATGGTGATGGATATCGGGATTGCCAATGGCGTAATCACTGAACCCGGTAAATTGAAGAAACCAAAAAAAATCAAGCTTCACGGCAAAGTGATTGCCCCGGGCTTTATTGATATGCATGTGCACCTGCGCGAACCCGGCAACACCGCCGCGGAAACAATTCGTTCCGGAACTATGGCCGCTGCGGCAGGTGGATTCACCTCTATTGTTGCCATGCCCAACACCATGCCTCCGGCGGACACTCCGGGTACTGTGGAATATGTTCGCCGCCATGCCGAATCCGAAGGGGTAGTCAGGGTCTTTCCATGCGGTTGTATGAGCAAGGGGCTAGAAGGCAAGGAGATGGCCGCACTGGGCAGTCTGAAACGGGCTGGAGTAGTGGCGCTCAGCGACGACGGCCGCTGCATCCAGAATCATGAACTGATGCGCCATGTAGTAGAATATGCCGCTTCTTTCGGGTTGCCGATATTGGATCACTGCGAGGATGAATCATTTAAAGCCAACGGCGTAATGCACGAAGGCAAGTGGTCAGTGTTACTGGGGATGGCAGGACAAGCTGCCGCCTCAGAAGAGTTGATTGTGGCACGCGATATAATTTTGTCGCGTCAAACCGGTGGAAAAATCCATATCCAGCATATCAGCAGTCTTGCAAGTATTGAACAGGTCAGGCAGGCTCGGGCTCAAGGGATCAACATTACTGCCGAAGCCACACCTCACCACCTGGCATTGACCGATGAATGCGTCAAACGATTTGACGCAAACCACAAAATGAATCCGCCGTTACGCTCCGAAGAGGATCGACAGTCGATAATTGCCGGACTTGCCGACGGCACAATCACAGTTATTGCCACTGATCATGCTCCCCACACCACTACCTCCAAGTTGGTGGAGTTTGATTACGCGCCGTTTGGCGTGGTCGGACTGGAAACCGCGGTTCCGGTGTGTTTGCATCATCTCTACCATACGGGAGTGTTGTCACTCAGTGAACTGATTGCCAAGTTTACTGTTGGCCCGGCAGAAATACTGGGATTTGAAGATCGCGCGCTGGCCATCGGCAACCCTGCCGACCTGACTGTGCTTGATATTGACGACGAATTCACCGTCGATGCTACCACTTTTAAATCGCTTTCCCGTAATACTCCGTTTGACGGCATGTCGTTTCGTGGCAGAGCTGTTGCCACCATTGTTGCCGGCAGAATTGTTCATAGCCTCTTACCCGGAAGCGCGAGATGAAAAAAACAGCGTTAAAACAGCGGGCGGCAGCAATTATCGATCATATTTTGCCGGAAATTACAGCCTTGCGGCACAATTTGCATCAGCATCCTGAGCTGGCCGGCGAAGAGTTTGCCACGGCTGAGTTGGTGCGCAATACTTTAAAATTTACCGACATTGAGTTGCTGCCACCTTTTCTCGAAACTGATGTGGTCGGCATCCTACACGGCGCCAAATCCGGCAGCAATGTCGCGCTGCGCGCCGATATGGACGCGTTACCGTTGAACGAATTAACTAATTTACCATATAAATCGGTGTTTGACGGCAAGATGCACGCTTGTGGACATGATGGCCATACCGCCATCCTGGTTGGAACCGCGATAGTGTTGAATGAGCTGCGCGAATCGTTAAGCGGTACGGTGCGATTTATATTCCAACCTGGCGAAGAAGAGCTCGCACTGGGAAAGAAGCTGGTTGAGGCAGGCGTTCTCAAGACCGGTGGCCCGGAAGCAGATGCGGTATTTGCCCTGCATGCTTTTAATCAGTTGCCCGTCGGCACCATCTCCTCGCGTCCCGGCCCCATGATGGCGGCGGCCGGATTCTTCCGGATTCGGGTTGTCGGACGCGGTGGACACGGCGCTCGCCCGGAATCAGCGATTGATCCAATTCTGACCGGCAGCAAAATCGTCGAAGCGCTACAGAGCATTGTTGCCAGAAATGTTTCGCCTCAGGATGCCGCAGTGGTCAGCGTGTGCCGTTTCGAGGCCGGAAAAAATGCCAACGTCATTCCGGAAGAGGCACTTATTGAAGGAACTATACGTTTTCTCAAACCGGAAACAGAAAAAATTCTGCTCGATGCAATGCAGCGCATTGTAAAAGGCATTGGGACAGCGATGAATGCCAAGTGCGAACTCGATTATCGCATGCCCTATATCCCCACCATCAATCATGCCGATTTTGTTGAGATGGCCCGTTGCGTAACGCATGAATATTGCGGTAATGATAAATGGATTGAAACCCCCGTCCCGTCAATGGGAGGCGAAGACTTCTCTTTTTATCTTAGAGAATATCCCGGAGTTTTCTGTCGTTTAGGCATTGGCGAAGATGTGCCCGGCATCCACCACCCACAGTTTGATTTCAACGACGAGGCGCTACGCAACGGCATGCTCTTTTTCGTCGGCATGACACTGGCGGCTCAATTAAAAATTAAGAATTAAGAATTTAGGAGTATGGTTTACTAACCGGGGCGAAATATGACAATAAATAAATTAAATAAGCTTTACACGTTCGCTTGCGGCATGTTGATGCTGATAATGTTTGCCACAGGCTGCAGGCTGCTTTACGATCAAGCAGACGATATAAAAATCGGTGTTATTGTCCCGCTCTCCGGCGAGTATGCCATCTACGGTGAAAAAGTGTTAGACGGCATCAAACTGGCAGCCTGGCAGATCAATCAGAAAGGTGGAATCAACGGGAAAACTGTTGAATTGCTGGTGCGCGATAATCAAAGTCTCTTCGATCCGACTGCCAAAGCTATGGATGAATTGGTCGACCGGAAAATTGTTATGGTTATTGGCGCTTATGCCAGTGAAAATACCCTGGCTCTTAAACCCGGCGCATTGAAACACAAAATTCCAGTCCTGGCCCCGATCGCTACCAATGATGTTGTTACTGAACGCAATCCATTTATGTTTCGGGCGTGTTTCAACGACACTTTCCAGGCGCGTGCCCTGGCCAGGTTTATTTTTGAACGTGGCTCATCGCCCAATCTGGGAATTATGGTAGATGTGAATGAAGAAGGGGTTTACAGCCGCGATCTTGGGCGTCGGGTCGAGGTGGAATACCGCGAACTCGGGGGCAGTGTGGTAAAAGTGGTGGGTTACTACCGCGGCGATGTGATTTTCACACCACAACTACGTGAACTTATTAAGGCAAATGTTCAAGCGATATTTGTACCGGCCTATGCTCCCGAAGCAAATCGCATTATCCGCCAAGCGCGAAAATTGGGTTTCACGGGCGATATTTTCGGTTGCGATGGTTGGGATGAACCCGAACTCCTCGTCCCTGAGATGGGGAATCCCGGGAAGTGCAGTTTTTCCACCATGTTTTCAGTGGAATATGACACTATTCAGGTGAAAGAGTTTATTACTACTATTAAGGCAGTTACCGAGCGCCCGCCAGGCGTTTGCGAGGCACAGGGATACGATGCCATGAACGTTGCCGCCGCCGCTCTAACACATGATGCAGACAATGTCAAAAGCGGACTCTATCGCATTAAGAATTTCCCCGGAGTAACCGGTCCCATCAGCATCAATGCCGAGCGTAACGTTGTCACGAATGTCTTTTTCAACCATATTGTCGGCAACGCCAAAAAAGGTTTTAGCGTCAAATTGCTTAAAATATTAGAACCGTGATAACAGGGGGTGCTAAGGGTTAGGGGTTAAGGGTTAAGGGTTAGGGGTTGGAAATGAAAAATGCCAAATCCAAAATTGGGATGTGGGAGTTAAAGCAGGGAATTCTTCCCGATCCGTCCGAATAAAAAAAGGCTCTTTTTAAAGGAATTAATTATGAGTTACTGTGTAAAACGTGCTCCAATGCCGGTAAAACTGGATGCGGCCTGGGATTCGCCAGTATGGGCGGATGCCGAAATCATTGACATTGCTCTTTTTCGAGACAAGAGCAGCGACCATCGTCCGCGTACTCAGTGCAAACTGCTGTATGACGACACTGGAATCTATGGCTTGTTTCAGGTGGATGATAACTATGTTAAGTGTCTCCAGACCAAGTACAATCAGGGGGTATGCCAGGATAGCTGCGTCGAGTTTTTTGTTGCTCCCGCCGGAGGCCAGGGCTACCTCAATTTCGAATTCAACTGCGGTGGTTGTCTGTTGCTCTTTCATGTGTTGGACCCGGAACGGACCTCAAATGGACTAAAGCAGTACCGTCCGGTACCGGAAGTAGCCGTGAAAGAAATGCAAATATTCCACACCATGCCAACAGTGGTTGACCCCGAAATTCAGCACCCGATCTCCTGGCGTCTCGGTTTTTTTGCTCCGTTTTCACTTTTCCGCGAGTTTAC
>JAGYNC010000116.1 GCA_018400135.1 Victivallaceae bacterium | reverse complement strand
TCTTAAGCAGGATGAGGCAACTCCGGAATTGTGGGATGCCAAGCAATAGAGCAAGACCTCACTCTTTTGGCGGGGTCGAGGCTACGACACCCGAGGCGAGGCTGTGTAGTATTGACCCCGCCCAAAAGGAAAGAGTGAGGCATTACGCAATAGATGCAAAAGCTAGTAATAATCTTAATCGTGGTGGCGCTTGGCAGCGTTGGCGTGGCACTTTATTCGGGGTTAAGTTGTGGAGCGTTCGGCAACGCGGCACCAGACGACACGCGGCACACATTAATTGATATGACCGGACACCGGGTTGTACTTCCGGCATCGCCGCGGCGCGTGTTGAGCTTATCCGCGATGGCCAACAACATCATCGTTAAACTCGGCCTGGCGGAACGCCTCGCGGCAATTGACCGTTATGGACAACTTATTCCAGGCGTTGAACATGCCGAAATTGTCGGAAAGGATAGTGCTCTTTCTATCGAAAAAATTATTGCCCTGAAAATAGACCTGGCGTTTGTCTGGTGGTATCAGGAGAGCGCCGCAGATTTACTGCAAAATCACGGTATCCCGGTGGTACGTTTAACCTCGTGCCGCCTGGCGAATTACGTTGATGTGGTCGAGTTTATAGCCGATTGCTTCAATGCCGGGCAGGCGGCATCCGCTATAAATCACGCTTATTTGCAACAACTTGACGGGTTGTCATTGGTGAATAAAGCTGAGCGGCCTAAGGTGTATATCGAGTTGTACAGTCCATACAAGACGGTGGGACGTGATACTTATGTAAATGATTTGGTTGAGGCGGCAGGTGGTAAAAATATTGCCGACGACATCGGCGGCGCGGCCTTGCTGTCCGCCGAGATTATAGTGAAGAAATCGCCAGAGGTGATTATTTACATCGAGGGCTTCGGTAACGCGGGGGAAATTGCTTCACGTCCGGGATTTCATGTGTTGTCGGCCGTCAGGCGGCAACGCGTTAAGAGTATTGATCGACGTTGGCTGGTGGCTGGCGTTGATCCGATCGGCGCGATACAAGCGATTCGTAGAGTAATTCACGAAAAATCTGAAACGAGACAGTAGTTATGGCTTTTTTTAAAATTACCCACAATGAAAAATACGATTTTGTTACGCTCCACAATTATGGCTGTACCTTTAAGTGTTCGACATGCAGTTACAAATTGCGCAGCGGACCGGATGGTATTCCGGGATTTTCCCGGCCGAAACCGGAAAAGTTTTTAACGGTAGATGAGATGCGGCAGGCACTGCGTACAGTTAACCCGGCAAAAGTTTATTTCATGGGCGGGGAACCAACAGTGGCTAAGGAACTGGAAACAATGCTGCGTTTCGCCAAGGAAGAGTTGCGGGCAACAACTAAACTGGGACATACCAATGGGAGTCGTTTGCCGCTGCCCTGGTTGGATGGTGCCAATGTCGGGCTTAAGGCCTGGGACGTAGCACTGCACCGCCGCGTTACCGGTTGTGACAAGCAGTTGATTTACGGTAATTTCAAGACGGCTTTCGAGTCCGGGTTAGAGTTGGCGGCGAATATGGTGTTTATTCCAGAACTGGTGGGCATCGACCAGCTCGAATCCTGTGCCGCCTGGCTGAGTTCACTCAGTCCTGAAATACCATTTCATATCATGGGTTATATTCCGGTACCGGGACAGGAATATCGAACTCCGTCGCGGGAAGAAATGGTGGCTGCCGAAGAAAGGTGCCACCGTCATTTGCGTCGGGTGAATTCATCGTTGTTGAGTACTCAGGAGGCGCTTGATTTGTCAAAACGGGATGATCGTTTTGATGTGGTGAGGATAGCTTAGACCGTGCTCGAAACGCCTTTTGAAAATAAAAATCCAATTTATCACGGATCAGGAGAATGAGAATCAACAAATGGTCGCGTGTAACGCCATATCTTCTTTTACTGACAGGGGGGGCGGCGGTCTTGTTCTGGGCGCTATGTTCCGGCGCGGTAACCGCGTCGCCAGGCGATGTTTTGAAGATTTTGTTTACGCCGTGGCGGGTTAATCACACTCATCCGGATTATGTGATTATTACGCAGGTCAGGCTGCCGCGAATTGTGTTGGCCTGGTTGACTGGCGGCGCGTTATCGATTGCCGGGGCGGCATCTCAGACGCTGTTTCGCAACCCTTTGGCTTCTCCATATGTCATTGGTGTTTCCAACGGTGCCGCGCTCGGGGCGGCGCTTGGTTTGTTGTTGGCCGCGCCACTGGGATTTTACACAGTGCCACTATGCAGTGTGATTGCCGGATTAATGGTAATGGTATTTATCCTTTATGTTGCCGGCGGCAAGACCAATTTCAGCAATTATCTGTTGTTAACCGGGATCGCGCTGAATGCGTTTTGTTCAGCACTTACCGCGATAATCCTGTTTATGGCTGAAGAGCGTCTTCAGGGAATCGTATTCTGGCTGATGGGCGGTTTGTGGAAGACAGGTTGGGAAGGCGTGTGGTTGTTGCTGCCGATTGTATGCGTGGCTTTGGCGATACTGATTGTGTTGACCCCTGAATTAAATTTACTGCTGCTTGGGGAACGTGCCGCGGCTGAGACCGGAGTCAATGTGTTGCGTACTCAACGCATTATTGTCGTAGTTATTGCCGTAACCACCGCCGTTTGCATCAGTTTGACCGGAGTAATCGGATTTGTCGGTCTACTGGTACCGCATATTGTCCGGTTGCTGGTGGGTGCTGACCACCGGCGATTGTTGCCAGCTTCGTTAATCGGTGGCGGGATGTTCATGGTGGGAGCAGACACTCTGGCGCGAACCATGGCCGCGCCGCTGGAAATACCGGTTGGCGTGATTACTTCGTTGATCGGCGCGCCATTTTTTATGTGGTTGCTGTTGCGAAAACTTTGAAAGATGAACCCTTTATGCGTCTTTATGCGGAAAACATTTATTTTGCTTATTCTGACAGTAAACCGGTGATTCGCGGTGTTGCTCTGGAATTGAGACCTGGAACCGTTACCGGATTATTCGGCCCGAATGGTTGCGGCAAAACTACGTTGCTACGTTGTCTTAACGCTACTCTGACACCACAAGAAGGCAGAGTGATGCTCGATAATATTGCGTTGACGACACTCTCCCGCCGCCAGATTGCCGCCAGAATTGCCACACTCGGACAAGATATTCCGGCACAACTGCCTTTCACTGTGGCCGAGGTGGTAATGCTGGGGCGTTACCCCGCCTGGCGAATGTTTGAACATGAAAACGCGGAGGACTATAGAATTGTTGATAGTTGTCTGCAGAAAATGGAACTTGGTTCATTGGCGCAACGGCAATTCGATACACTTAGCGGCGGGGAAAAACAGTTGACATTACTGGCAAGAGCTTTGGCGCAAGAAACACCGATACTCCTGCTTGACGAACCGGCCTCGCATTTGGATATCGCTCATCATCTGCACTTTTTGACCCATCTACGGAAGGTCGCGGCATCCGGTAAAAGTGTCCTTCTGGTATGCCATGATTTATTTGCCACCCCGATGTTTCTTGATCGGGCTTGTCTGCTTCACCAGGGGGTTGTGGTGGCCGAAGGTGAACCAGCCGGGGTTCTTACCGCAAGGAATCTGCGTCACGCTTTTGACTGTTCAATCGAGGTTTCGCGTCTGACTGCCAACACCATCAGCGTTGTTCTGCCTGAAGCAAATCCAAGCGCTACTTTCTGTTGAGAATTTTCGCGCCGCCAAGATCACTCAGGCCTGCTTTGTCCAAATCGGTCCACAGCGTACCATTGCCGGCGTGGATGACCTGTATTTTTAGATCGGGGTTGAGCTGTTCGCTGAAGCGCAACAGATTGAAGGCTTTTTCGCCTCCGGCAGCATTGACCAATAGTTGAAAACCTTGACTCTTTTCTTCCTCGATGGCGCTGATAATCTGGGCATCTGCTTTCCCGGTTATCCGGGTGATTTCGGCGCGAACGTCGGCAGTCTGCTGTTCAATTTTTGCCGCCATCAACTCAGTGTTCGCCTGAATTTCGGCGACACTTTTAATTAGTGCCGACGAAAAAGTCCTTTTTCGTTCAGGCACTAATTATCGCGTAACGAGCCAGGGATTGATTTGTCTACGCCAATTTGGATTGATCTAACACAACTGGTTTTTTTCAAAATTCACACTAACTTTAGTGATATTACTTTTATTGGTTTCAAGATTTTTCCGTTATCCATATAATTGGGAATTGATGTTTATGGCCACAAAGATATTGTGTTCGTAACATTGAGATATTTTAGTTGGGTTAAAAATGTGAACCTTGATCGCGGTTTTAAAACTAAGGGTGGGCAAATGAAGCAGTTACTGAAGTCTTATTTAATGGTGTTAACCGTAGTTTCAATTGCTATTGCCGTTGGCGGTTGCCATTCTTATTCCGAACAGTGCCGCGTCAAGGCCGAGCGCGGTGATGTTGATAGTCAGGCAGAATTGGGAATGAACTATCTTTATGGAAGAAATGATTTTGAGATCGACTATCAGCAGGCATTTTTCTGGTTGCAAAAAGCGGCTGCCGGCAGAAATCCACTGGGTATGTATGGACTCGCGGTAATTTATGGGCAAGGATTAGGTGAAATTTCTCCCAACCCCATTCGTGCTGAACGTTATTATCGTCTGTGCAGTGAAGTTATTCGCAATCGTGCCCGGCAGGGGGAACTGGAGTACATCTACACTCTTGCTGAGATGTATTATTATGGACGAGGCGTGCCGAAAAGCCGGCAGGATGCGTTTAGTCTCTATAGTTATTGCGCTGAACGCGCTTATTATCCCGCGATTACAAAGCTTGGAATTATTTATTATCAGGGAGAGGGACGCAAGAAAAATATCGGTCGCGCACGACAATTTCTTATTAAGACTGCCGAAGATAATGATCTGACCGCACAGTATTACCTCTATTTGATTTACGATGAAACAGGTCGGCTTGACGTTGCCCGGAAGTGGTTGGAAAAAGCCGCAGCTGGAAAGCATCCTGATGCGATGCTTGAACTGGCATTGATTTTGGCTGCAAATTCCGCTAATAACATAGGTTTGGAAGGTGCAGAAAACTTGATTTTACAAGCCGCTTATGCCGGTCAGCCCGAGGCACAATTTATGGCTGCCGATTTGACGACCGATCTTCGTAGGGCGGAAGAGTGGATAATGAAATCAGCAGAGCGTAATTACGTGCCTGCTATGCTGAAGCTGGCGGAGATTTTACAGGTTGATCAACGGGGTAATGCTGCAAAAATTATGACATTGTACCAACTGGCTCTGAAAAATGATCCCGATAATTCCGCAATTACCGCAAAAATCGTTGAATTTGACAAACTGACCGGTCTTTATTTCCCGGTTATGTTTTGCTGGCAGCATCTCAAAGGCGGGGAGAATCTCTTGCTCGCCGATTCTGGAATTCAACGCATCCTTGATGGCTACACCGCAGGCATTAAATCCGGTAGTCGTGAGTTATTCATGAAAGAGCTTATGAATAACGCAGAGGCTTTTTATTTGAGTAATGATTGGTATCGTATTTATCAAAGCCAGCTCCCATTAACTTGGGCGTCTGATGTTTTTGTTGTCCTTGAAAAGGATAAATCTGAAATGCCTGGATTTTGGTTGACCTATGCGATCGCCGCTTCCCTGGCAGGGCAGGGGGGGAGTCAGGCCTATGCCGCACATAGGTTGAGTAAACTTGCCAAAAAACAAGCCGATGCGGCACATCAAAGTTTTCTCGCTGATTTGAGTGTTCTGCTCAAGGCAAATGCCCTGATGCTGATGCGGCGCGATGACGAAGCCTACGAGTTGCTGTTTTCCAATGGGCGTTTGGATCACGCGCATTCACCATTTTTGGTGAATTTTGTCAATTTCTGGTGTGCTCCGTTGTTAAAAGATAAAAAAAAATTTAGTGTTTCATCCGGCATTTCTGAACAGCGACTTGGGGAGTATCGCTTCCCTGTTCAGTCTCCATTCTATGATTTGCGGTTAAAATGTGTGGTCAGTGAGCAGTCATTGGTAAAAGAGCCGGAAGTCGCGTTGCCAGAATGATGCAAGCTTGTTATTAACAACAAAAACTATCCAATTTATCTGGATTCAGGAAAGGGATAAATATGACAGCTGATGAATTAAAAAAAAGAGCAGCCACAATAAAAAAACAACTGCTGGATGCCCAGACAAGCATCAACGTCCTGTTTCTTAAAACTGAACCAACTGCCAACGAACTTGGAGTCATCAATATTTTGCGGAAATCATTTATTCTTGCATACCACGCCACGATAACTGCTACCATTAAAGATATCCATTCTTTAGTTGCGAATCCGCAGTGTGGTGCAGAACGTTATTGGCGGGTGTGCGATTCTCATGGTGACTCAATCGACTGCATTAATCAACTTGCGAGCCAATATTATCGGCAACCCTTATTGCCCATTCTGGAACAGGCTGTTTTTGATTCCTTGTTTTTTAACGGTATTATCAGGAACTCAGGTACTGAGGATTTTGATCTGGACAATACAACAAAATTTATGCTGTGTCATGCCGAGCGTGTATGTAGTTCACCACAAAGTATGAAGGCTTATATTGCACTTCTGGACGATTCTTGTCCCAAAGAAGTTCTGTCCAGAGTACGTCCTGAGATTGTAGAGATGTTGAGTGGTGAGCCGTCGATTAAACAGGTGCAGGGGAGTGAATCTACTGCCGCGTTCAAGGCTCTTGTTGGTAAATTTGTGGTACCTGATGTGTTTGAGAATGGTCGAGTTTTTCGTTATATTGATGAACAATTTTCCCCCGCAGATCTCTCTTGGATTCGCGCTAAGGACGATTTTTTTGGTTATTTCGGCGTGCGACATTTGTTTGAGGATTATTATGCTACATTTGTCCAGGGGAAGAACAATTTACCCTTGTTGGTTTCAAGTTTACCGGGACTGGGAAAAACTCATTTCGCTATTTCTTACGCACTGGCGCAACCCGAGTTGACGTTGATTTTAGTCGGGCCGGATGATTTGGAGAAGAGCTTTGAGCCATTGATAAGCAAGCTTGCCAAGCGTATGGATCGTCGTTTTGTACTGTTTTTTGACGACATTGATCCAAACAAGGTAAATTGGTATTATTTCCGTACCAATGTTGGAGGCAGTCTGAGTTTACCCGATAATATCAGTATCGTAATTGCTTCTAATTTTGAGTATCCTGCCAATATTCTCAGTCGCGGGCGTGCTATTAAATTTCCAATGTTTGATGAAATCCGCTGTGTCGAAATGATTGAGGAATTTCTGAAGTCGCGCGGCATGAAGCACTGTCCATGGGAACTTTCATCCGTCATTGCTGCTGATTATCTTGAGGAGTTTAGTCAACATAAATTTGAGGAACTCAGCCCGCGCACGCTTATCCATTATCTCGAACTTTATGGCAAAGATATTAGACGTCGCAAACGGATGTTGGAAATGTCCCGCGCCGAGGTTATTCCCAAGCCTGACCCGCAAACTTTTTATGAATTCAACATAAAACTAATGAAGATTCTTTATGGCGATGATGTGCTTGATGTGCTTCGCGAGGAACGATTGAAACAGGAAATCGGTGTCATTTAAGAAGAAATTCTTTTGGTTGCCGGAAAGTTGAATAGCGCCAGCTGATTCACGGTTCATGCTCTCTTATTTGCCGCCTTCCGAAGCATCCGCGATGAATATCGCGTCCGCCAAACTCGCGACGAACTCGTTGCGGCTGTCGCCAGTCCTCCCCCGATCGAATGTCCAGTCAATTTCAGGGAGCCAAGGGGGAAAGTGGCATATTTTGCTTTTTCTGCCAAGCGTATAGCCATATAATATTGTTTCGTGAGCACTCTGGCTCCTTGAAAGATATTATTACCCCAATCGTTATACGCGAAAAGTCCCTCGGTTCCGCGAAAAGCCAGGGCATAGTTGTTTTGTCCGTTCTTCTTGTAGAGGGCTGAAAAGAAACCATAGCCAAAACTATTGGCCCCCGACTTTCTTTTAATAAAAGTATGAGAGCGGGAATCGGGTAAACAATAACGGCGACGAGAGCGGGAAGGGGAGCCGGATGGAGAATAAAACGGGGGGAGTGAACCACTAATGAACACTAATGAACACTAATGG
>JAGYNC010000115.1 GCA_018400135.1 Victivallaceae bacterium | reverse complement strand
CTGGGAACGACTGAATCAATGGATACAGATCAGGAAACTTGAAAATTATCTACTTCAAAAATCTTGCCTTGTAGAATACTAAACCAACAGGAGGATTACATTTATAAATACAGGATTTCTTACAGTAAAAATATTGAAATCAGCGCCAAAATTTAATCATTTTTATATTATGAATGTTTTTTGTCTTTCATCCGAGGATGAAATCCTTTTTTATCAAATATATTATGACAGGTGATTGTAATCGGTCAGTTCAAGAAGAAAAAAACCTTTTTTCTTCTGAACCAATAACCATCGATGTATCCTTTGCCGATTTTACCTACAAATTCCCGTGAAGACCATAAGATTTGAGGGTTTTAAGCTCTGCGGCGACGGTTTCACGAGGACCGTTACCGTTCTGCAGGCATGACTCCAATGCCACCCAACCGCTGTAGTCGGTGTCTTTGAGCATCCTGATAACCTCCTGGTTTTTGATCATGCCCTGCCCAAAATGGGCACCACCATATCCCTTGGGGTTGTCGGCTGGCTGGAAATCCTTGAAATGGAAATGGCAGGTATGATCGATAAAACTGGCGAAATTATCTTCCGCATGTTCGCCTGCTGCCTCGAAGTTACCGGTGTCGAAGACGAATTTGACTCTGTTTCCGGTTTGGCGGATGATCTCCAGGCAATCAGCGGCGGAGCAGATAAGGTTTGGGGACGGGTCGAAATTCTCAAAAGCCAGAGTCATGCCACGCCGTTCGACATCGTCAACGAAATCCATCAAGCCTTCGGCGATCAGCTTGCGCCCATCAGTGGGGCTGATCCCCTCGACTGGGCTACAACCGGCGAGATGCACGATCTCAGTGCCTAAAAACTCGCAGACGTCGATTCCCTTGCGCATGGTGTCGTATACCTGGGCGCGCTTGGTTTTGTCCGGTTGCGCCAAATTGGCGATCAAGTCCATGACCGGCATGGCAAGACCGGTATCGGTCATTTTGCTTTTGTACAGCTTCAACAACTGGTCATTTACCATGAAATGGTTACAGAACGCCTCGATACCGTCAGCTCCGGCTTCGGCGAGAATGTCGATCAGCTCCTCATGTGAGCCTTGGTCACTGGCGCACCAGCCGTTATACATGAAAGTCATCACCGCATATTTAATCATTGCTATCCTCGTTCAGTTAGTTTCACAAAAGTTTTTTAAGGTTCTCGATGCTGATTCTGGCGCTTTCGAGGCCGGGCAGCTCGGTGGAGTCCTGTTCGTAGCTGAGCCAGGATATCTGGTTTTTTCTGGCGAACGCCACCACGGCGGCGAAGTCGATAACCCCATTGCCGAGTTCGGTGATTTTCCCTTCGGCGGTCACATCCTTGACATGGAGCAGTGGAATTCTGTCGGCGTGTTTCTCCATATAGCCGATGACGTTCTCGCCACCCTGGTGAATCCAACAGGTGTCGGCCTCGAATTTCATTCCAGTAAGTTTGGGATGGTTGAGCAGCAGATCAAGCTGATATTCGCCATCAACTTTAGTGAATTCATGGGCGTGCGCATGGTAGCAGATTTTTTTCCCTTTGGCGGAAGATATCTGCAACGCCTTAGCGCATTTTTTCAGGCAACCGGCAAAGTCTTCATTCAGCGGTTGAGCGCCAAAGCCGAAAGTGAGGTTCTCGCAACGCAGTGCGTCGGCCTGGGAATAGACTTCGGCATCCGGGTCGCAGATATTGTCGAGCTGCTCATAGATGCCGATGGCGCTCAGACCGACCTCCTTCAGGAAAGCTGCCAGCTCCTTCGGCTCCAAGCCACCGTAGAAAAAGGCGAACTCGACACCCCGCACCCCCATTTTTACCAGCTCGCGCAGGGTACCTTTGAAATCGGTTTTCAAAGGTTCCCGTACCGAATAAAGTTGCACTCCTAATTTGATGTCGCTCATTTTCTCTCCATTTTTTTATTGATTGTTTCGACTTGTCTATCCACGATTAGTTGCCCTCCCTCCGGACCGATTGGTGTGCTGGCGATATAGGCGCCGTAGCCACCACCCTTCATCGCCCGCTCGGTTGGCAGGTAGCGTCCTTCCCCGGCAAGCTGGACAATGAAGGTCTGCAAGGCATTCGAGCGCTCCTTGATCCGCAGACCGAAATCAAGAAAATACTCGAAGCAGTTGGAGCACATGGCGATGTCGTCGATGAGCAGGACATGTGACTCGACTTTTCTTGTCCGATCCTCACCACGCTGCTGCGCCTCGTAAAAATCGATCACGCGCTGATTGAAGCTTATCCGACGGAACACGCTTGAATATGCGATCGATGACGGGTCGGCATCACCCAGCTCCTCCAATTTCCGCTTCCATTCGGCAACCTCACGCTTGGCGGTGCTCAAATCATCGTCCGACGCGATCCGGCAGGGCAAATCGATGTCCTCGACGGTATGGCAAAACTCAACCTGGTCGTGTATCTCCCGGGCGGCGAGAGGGAGGACATCATTAACGGCTGCGGCGATTTTGGCGGCTATATCCTGGCGGCGGGCCTGGTTGTACTCGTCGCCATATCCCTTCAATCTAAGCATCCTGGCATCGGCGCGACGATTAACCATTGTCCTGGGTGATTGGTCCCCGGCTGCGGCGCATTGCGGCAGGATAAACAGTTGTTCGCCATGATTTTTCCGAATCACCTGACGGGTCTCATGCCAAAAGTCGGCGGAGACGAAATATGCGCCCTCGGTGCATTGCGACGGGCAAGGGACATTGACGATCATGCCGGTGAGCTGATGTTGATTGTCATAAGTGAAGAGCAGATCAACCCCATGATCCTCGTAGCCCTCGATATGGGAGAAGTTCGGGATGTCGGTTTTGCCGTACATGGTGGTGGAGCCATCCAGGTACGAAACTCTGCGGTTGAACCCTACGACCGCATGCCCTCTGCCCCAGCTCAAAGCGCCGGGTTTCCGGGAGTTCCAGGCATCGATGGCGGCGGCGCTGATCTGTTTAATCAGGAAATCGCTGTACTCCTCCTTGGTCAACACATCCTCCGGCAACTTGACATCGGCGAAGGCGGCCTTCTCCCGGGGCTGCGCCGGGGCGGTGTGAGTATGGGTGGCACTGATCAGCATCTTGCCAGGATCAAAGTCGGGAATCGCCTTCTTCAAGACTTCCCGACAACCGTTAGTTACATAGTTGGCGACACCGATAGCATCGAGTGAAACAATTATCGCCTGCTCCTTGGAGTTCTCCGACTCTACTGCCAGGGCGGTAGTGCTGAGTGGATCATTCACAGCATCACTGAGCCTGACATGGAACTGCCCCTGCAACGACACTCTGCCTTTGGGGGTGACATCTTTGGCACCCCAGCCGATCAGCATTTTCTCATTCGATTCACTCATGGTTATCGCTCCATAATTGATTTATCATTTGCAGTGTCTTCTCGACCAGCACATCACCGCCCTGATGGCCGATGATGTTGCAATAGATGGTAGCACTGTAGCCTTTGTTTTTCTCTGCTGTCGCAGTCGCCAAATAGGTGCCGGCAACAAGATGCTCCTCGCTGCCGCAATGCTGGATCAGCAAGGTTTGCAATGAGGGGGCGCGCGCCTTGATCTGCAGGCCGAAATCGGTGAACAGCTCGAAGCTGTTGGTAGCGAAGGAGATGTCGCCAAGTCTCAACGCATGAATCTCGAACGGGAAGGTCGGCTTAGTCTTCATTCGCTCGTGACGTGCCAGCACCCGGGCGCAGCGACCGGCTTCGGCGGTACGCGCTGGGTCATCTTTCAGGCTGTCGTATTCGGCTTTTACCTGCTGGTACTCCTCATCAGTAATCGGTCGCATGGGCAACTCTACTTTATCGATCAGGTGACGGAACTCGACTTGGTCCCGGATATCTTTGGTGGCGGTGTCCAGTATCTCATCGAAGGCGTTGGCGACGCGGTGGCCAATCTCGTCGCGCATGGAGATACCTTTCAATTGAAGCATACGCTGTTCGGCTTCACGCTCGATCATCGCCCGTGAGGTCATGCCGCCGGCAGCGGAGTCCTGCGGCAGAATGAACAGGGAGTCGCCATGGCGGAGCCGAATCTCTCGCCGAATCTCATGCCAGAAATCAGCGGAAATCTCGCGATCGCCGCCGGTCTCCTGGGCGGGACAGGGGATATTGACTATGGCGCCGGTAAGTTTTTGACTGTCATCCCAGGCATAAAGGAGATTAATGGAATGATCCTCGCTACCCTCCATGTGACTGAAAGCGGGATCATTGGTTAGCCCGTACATCTTGCCAAACCCGTCGACCCATCTGCCGCTGCTGCTGGTGCCGCGTTTGGAGATGTCCTCCGTATAAACAGTGCGGCGGTTGTGCCCGACCACGGCGCGTCCGAAGCCCCAGGCCACTTTACCGGCGCTGGCGTTGCTCCACGCGTCGACCACCGCCGTCGCCACCTTCTCCACAAAGAATTCGATATACTCCGGTGGAGTCATCGTCCCCTCGGGAAGGTTGGGATGCCAGTCACTTTTCATGGCCGGCGCCGTATGGGTGTGGGTGGAGTTGAGGATGAGTTTGTCCACTGGAACAGCTGGTGCGTCGCGGCACAGGCGGGCACGCAGATCGCCGAGGACATTGCCCGGGATCACGCAGGTGTCGGCGGAGACGAAGATGACGCAATCGCTTTTGTCGTTGGCGTTTGCCAGGACAAGCGCCGTAGCGGTGACAGGGTCGCGGACAGTCGAGGTGACACGCATCTTGAACTGTCCGTAGAGATTGACTTGACAGCCGTAGGGAGTGATATCCACGTTTCCCCAGCCGATCAGCAATTCATTTTTCTTCACGTTTTTAATTCCTTCAATTGTTATTGTCTACCTAAAGTTTTCCTGTTTTTTAATCTTGTTTTTTCCATTGCGGCGGCGTGGAATTATGCTCTGTATTCCGAAACCGCACTCACGCGGCTCCATCCCACCCGAAGATCAAACGCATTTGCTTCCGCCGATGTCCGGCGGCAGATTGCCGCTGAATTGAAGCCCGGGATTTTCAATAGGGGATGCCCCGAAATGGTCATTCCCGCCGTTAAATACATTTGCTCGACAATCTTTCGCATGACCGCATGATCCCTTGTGAAAAAAATCAGGAAAAGCTCAGTTTTCAAAGACGAGGGCGGTAACGGTTACCGGATCAAGTATTCCTCTGGAAATCCGCATATGAAACTGCTCCGGGATGTTGACCGGAAGATTGATGGTAACATTTTGCGATGCCCAACCGATTTTCAGTGTTTGCAGCGATTTATTGTTGCTGTTCATAAATGGTGTTTCCTGTGTTGCCAAGTATCAGGTTATTTTTCTGGATCAATTTGCTCAATATTATCGAAAACTTTGTGGAAGCCTTCGGCCACCATTTCAACAGCCTTGCTATCGTTTGGAGCCCTCAATGGCGTTGTCATCCCGAAATGAGTGGAGCAATGACGATTGGCCGCAGGAAATAGAGCAGGATCATAAACCACCCCATCGCCAGCGCTATTGCATGACCAGGGACACCCTCCCCCGTAGGCGTTTTTGGCTTTGAATACGGTCATGTCGGGCAAGATAAAACTCTGCCATACGCCGGCAGGAACGCCCTCGGCCCTAAGGACTTTCATAATTGCATTGCGCATGGTTGCCGGATCACCCTGCCAGCCGATCGCATCCATGTCAATTCGCAACGTGTAGTTGTACCAGTTGTGGGTGTGGCCTTCTGGTTCATAGGGCAAAATCAATCCCTTTATTCCCCTGAGAAGCTGGTTCAGCAGAGCGCCGTTTTTACGCTGAATGTTGAAATAAGAATCAATTTTGCTCAGTTGAGCGCGACCAAAAGCTGCAGTCAGGTCGTTATTGCGGTACATCCATCCGAGAGCATAGGCATGATAGTCGCGACTTTCCAGCGGGGTGCTGGTTTCTCCAAAAGACCAGAGTTGTGCGGCGGCATCCCGCATACTTTCGTTGTTGGTGACAAACATCCCGCCTTCGCCGGAACAAAGACATTTGTTTTGATTGAAACTAAATGCTGCACAGTCGCCCATTGTCCCGGTCTTGCGTCCTTTGAATAACGCACCGTGTGCCTGACAGGCATCTTCAACAACTTTCAGATTGTGTTTTTTGGCAATAGCCGTTACTTTATCCATATCAACGGCAAGACCGTGAAGATGGACTGCAACGATAGCCTTTGTTCTGGGCGTGATTGCCGCTTCTATTTTGTTGACATCCATATTGATGGTAGCAAAATCAATATCAACAAAAACCGGAATAGCGTTGTGGTGCAAAATACAAGTGGCACTTGATGACCAAGAATACGATGTTACCAGCACATGATCGCCGACACCAATACCGCAGGCCACCAGACACATGTGGAGCGCGGCGGTACCGCTGTTGGTGGTAATCGCATACTTATTGCCATTCCACTCGGCAAATTCAGACTGAAACTCCTTACAGTTAGGGCCAAAAGTGTGCTGTCCGCCGTTGAGTGATGCCATTACCATCTCACGATCAATGTCATCTATGGGAGGCCATGCCTTGATTGCGCCTTCTCTTACTGCTTTGTTGCCTCCGAATATTGCAAGCTTACTCATTTTTCTGTATCCTTAAATTATTGACATTTTTATTCACGGTTTATACTGTGTTACTTTAAATTATAACCCCGAAAATAATCTTTGAAAACGATTTTATCTGTAACAATTTGTCATGATAAGTAAAATATTGTACTTTGCTTGAAAAATCGACATTTACCGAGAAGCAAGCCGCAACAAATTTTATCAATAATATTGTTGCTATGCGCTTTCGGTATGTTAAATTAGTGTTAGATGTATTAAAACCAGTTTTTTTATCCGTTTAATGTAAGGGAAGCGGGTTAAATGCTTTTTCAGAAATTACCAGTAATCAGTTCTATGAGTGAACGAATTTTCGATTCGATCTGGGCAACCAAAGACCATTCCCAAAACTATTGTGAATTAATTCATGTCCGCAAAGGCTCGTTCACTCATCTGTCCAATGCCGGCCGCTTCAAGGCCGAAGCCGACGACTGTATAATAACTCCCAGTCAAACCATGCATCGGGATATCTTCGACCCTATAGTTGGGTTGGAGGTCTTTATTATTTTTTTTTCCTGGTCACTTGAGATTGAATACCTGCAATGCGTAAACAACGCCAATATCAATCAGATATCAGCCGACACCAAAATAGCCGTCGACAGAATCTTTGATGAAATGAGACTTGACCCGGGCGGACATGAAACTGACAAACTAGTCGCCTCAAGCCGTTTGTTTACCATCCTCATGCTTTTTTACCGGGATATTTTCCAGTCACAAAATCCCGACTCTACCGATGAAAGCATCAACCGATCACAATGGCTGGTCAATGAAGCAAAAAAATATTTGGAAAAGCATTATCAGCAACCCGTAAAACTTGAAGATGTTGCCGAAAACCTGCAGGTAAGCCCATTTTATCTCTCACGCATATTCAGCCGAGAGAGTAATTTTTCGCTGTTCGAATACCTTAATGGCGTTAGAATGCGCAAGGCTCGTGAATTATTGCATGAGGGGCGCCACATCGTCGCCGATGTCGCACATCTGACTGGCTTTGAAGAAAGTAACTATTTCTCCAAAGTGTACAAACGCTACTATGGTCACTCCCCCAGCCAAAGTCGATTCAATTAGTGCCTATCCGAAAATAAGCTGGGGCGTTTACGTAATTTTTCACTATTCCTGTTCTCCATCCCTCCCTGGTGCTCTGTAAAACTGAAAATATCGGGTTAGACAAGTTAAATTATGGTTTGTTTTTTTTTGTTCAGGCCGATGGGCGATATGAATATCGTCCGAGGCATGAACGGAACAATACATCCGTAAGAAACTTGCCGCAAAGCGGTTGCGATTTTTCGAGTTTTGTTTCGCATTCTTCGATGGCCTTCGATACCTCAGTATCGGTGGCATTTCAGAATACGGCCAGATCCTCAAATCGTGTATTCCAGCATGAATAACGTCTTTTTGCGAGTAATTTCTGCTCGTCGCCGTTCTTCTCAACCGATATGATAACATTTTTCCAGCCCCCGATAAATCAGGATTGAGTGAGGCATTACCAGCGGCTCCATGT
>JAGYNC010000114.1 GCA_018400135.1 Victivallaceae bacterium | reverse complement strand
AGTAAGACAAACAAGAAAAAAGTGGAAAAATTTCGTAATAATGGAAGCAAAAATCATGACAAAGAAGCAACAAAATAATCATCCGGGGACAGGATACCTCACCGAAATCAGAACTATGATTTTTCGAGAAATTACAACAACTTAACAATGGAGATCGCATGAATCAGCAAACGGGTTAACGCAATCGGGCTGAAAAAATGAAGAAGTGGTGTAGATGAGTTTTTTCAAAAGGATTCAGTAATTTGACTACAAAAGGAGAAATGAAAAATGAAAGCACTACAACATCAAACTGATATGCCTGAAAAAAGTCAAAACTTTTTGGGGAGACGCAACTTTTTAAAACTAAACTTTTACCAACTTTTTAAAACTAAACCATTGTCAAAAAGGAAAGTAACGATGAAGACATCTCGAAAAAGTCGCAACCCGTTGGGGTTCACGCTCATAGAGCTCCTCGTGGTGATTGGTATCATCGCGATCCTTGCGAGCATGTTATTGCCAGCATTAAACAAAGCGATGGGGACTGCCAGAAAAATCAAATGTGCGGGTAACTTAAAACAGCTCTATATGCCGTTCTTTTCCTATGCCGACGACAATGATGAATATCTGATCCCATCAAATGGGCAGGCCGCCTGGACTCCTTCGGCAAATGCTGTTTATGCAGCCAAGAAACAGGAATGGGTTGTTACGATATACGAAAGAAATCCAGGAGATTCCTTTAACTACAGAAACACTAAAAGTCTTTTTTACTGCCCGGAGCAGCAGAGGGAACTTTCGACTGCCGTACCCCACGCTCGCCAAAGTTATGGCGCACTTTATTACGGAATACTTCATGTTCCTTTTGATTCCGGCTATCGATGTGCAAGATTATCGGAAATTAAACATTCAAGTAACACATATCTCATAGGCGACACATGCACAAGTGCTGATCCTACTGATTGGGGTGTTAGCCTAGTTGTGAGTAGTGGATTTGCTGTCGGACGCCATACACGGCTCAATAATGTTCTGCATGTGGACGGACACACAAAAACCATCAGGGCACTACCGATGCAGAGATACTATTCGCATGTGGAAATCGCTGTAAGCGAAGCACATTTGGGGATTCCGATCAGATATGGCGGAGCATTGTAAATGTCCGAAAAAAGAATGAAATAAGATGAAAAACTTGCAAGGAGGTAAAAAAAAGAAAAAGCAGTCGGTTTATGTCTACAAATTGGGATTTTTGACTCACGCTTCATTTCTCGGGAAAATATCGCATCAGCGATGCAAACAGCCCAAAATTTGCCTGTGAATGTCAAAAATCGGCAGACGGGAATAAGCAAGATATTGTGATGAACAACAAATTTTTCTCACGGAATCAAGGAAGAATACACCAAGGAGAAACGATAATGACATCTTTCAAAATTTTTGCATCTAAACTGAAATCGGGAATTAAAACTTATTTTGCGGTAGCGGTATTTCTAGTTGCGGGAACCGTGTGTGCAGCAGAATCCGTTGCGGAGCTGGATTTTACAAAAGACTTCGACTTTAAAAAACTATTCGTCCACGGGCGACCCATTACCCAGATTGATAGATTTGAAGGAACCGATTATTACACGCAGCGAAAAGAAGGCGAAGAACAGTTTCTTCGTATCGAGAACATTATTTTTCCAGTCGGTGTTAAGCTCGATACTCCGATTGAAGTGGGCGACAAAACCGCTAAGATCGTTATTTCAACGGAAATGCGGCAGAAATCTCATCAACTGATTGTATTTTCGTTGACTATTACGAGCAAGGAACTTCCAGATCGGATCGGAAGGAGTGGTCCATTCCGCGAAAATTTAGATTCTGGGTTTGGTGTCGGGGGATACTCGGCAGACGTTCAAAGTGTAAACCGTATTTTCTGGAGAAAGGAGGGGATGGATTATTTCTACAATGCGCAGAAAAAACCTTTCTCTTTCATGAATAAGGAAGAAAAGTCTGGCGAGTGGATGGAGTGGCGCTTGGTTTACAATCACGTCGAAAAAACACTCAGCCTTTTTAGCCTAGGCAAGGAGGAGCCTCATCTAATTCAACGCAATGTTGATCTGGGGGGAGTCACTCTTTATAGTTTGTTTTTTGGGGCGAGGACTAGTAAAAACTGGGGAGATTTTCGTAAAGTTACAGTAAAAGTCACGGAAAAGTAATCCCTCACTAAATCAAGAAAAGGAGATAAAATGAAAAGAACCAGAGCTATTATTGTGGTCGTACTCGTGCTGGCCTGTTTTGCGTTTTCCAAACTTGCTGCTAAAGCCGGAAACGTTCAACTCGTGAAGGACGGCATGGCGGTATCCGTGATCGTGCTCGATAAAAATGCCGTAAGATCCGCGAAATTCGCGGCGGCCGAACTACAATATCACCTCAAACTTATGACCGGAACAACCATTCCAATCATAGACGACGATTCTAGTGAAAAAAGAACGAAAATTTACGTAGGGGAAAGCGATGCCACCCGCAAAATGGGTCTGAAAAGTGCAGATTTTGAAGAACAGGAATATCTGGTACGGGTAAAGGATGATTATATCGTCCTGATTGGACACGACTCCGACGACCGCGGTCGATTTAGGTATTTATTGTACCGCGAAACTCCTAACAAATTTTCGCAGATAGGAACCTGCTATGCCGTTTATGATTTTCTCTGGGCGCTCGGGTTTCGCTGGTATCTTCCCACGGAGATCGGTATTGTGTACGACGAGGCAAAAACTGTTTATGCGCCTGCGATGGATATTCAACGCAAACCTTATATGGTGAGTCGCGGCGGACACGAATTACGCATTCCTGATGACTTTACCGGTTCCGCCACTTCCCCCACAAGAGAGTTTTTGCCCGGCATGGATGTTCGCCTTTTTTATATGCGCCTCAAGGCGGGTGGCGAAAACGAGAATATCAATCATTCTGTTTGCACTTGGTATGATCGCTTTGCCGACACGCATCCGGAGTATTTTGCACAAGGCCAACCGCTGAGGCAATATTCGTCGCAGCTTTGCTATACGAATCCGGCAGTGATTGCTCAAACCATTCAGGATGCTCGCGACTATTTCGATGGCGATCCTGATGCCCACAAGAAAAATAGTAGCATACCGAACTCACCATTCCGTAGTAATTGTTATCCGGTCGAACCTGCTGACAACTCGAGATTTTGTAAATGCGAAAACTGCGCGAAACTGATGCTGCCGGAACCAAAACGTCAATCTGGAGGCTTCAGAGATACTCACAGTGATTATTGGTTTTCTTTTGTCAATGCCGTTGCGAAGGAAGTTGCCAAAACCCATCCGGATAAAACAATCGGAACACTAGCTTATATGACACATGCCTATCCGCCCGAGAATTTCCGCTTGGAACCGAATATCAAAGTTAGAATGGCTTTAGGTGCCAGGACGTGGGACCCTGCCGAAACGATTCCAGATACCATAAAAGTCTGGCAAGAGGCGTATCCAGAAATGACAAAATCCTTACACCTCTGGTATTTGCATCCCTATTATCTACTGAGTCGACGTGGTTTCGAATCGTTTCCCGCTTTCTTCGCGGATTACATCGGTGAACAGTTCAAGGTATATATAAACGCAGGGGTGAATTCGTTCATGTACGAACCCCCCATGCGTAGCAAAGGAGAGGCCTTTCTTGACAATCAGCTAGAATGCTTTTTGACCTATAGATTGGCAGACGATCCGACTCTTGATGCGCCGAAGTTGATTGATGAATTCTTTGCTCGCTATTACGGCAAGGCCGGCGATGCTATGAAAAAACTTTATCGGGGAATTCAAAAAGCTTCGTTCGATGCTGCTGCGAGAAATCCTGTAGTGACCCTGGAAGAACTCCAGTGGGGTGAATCGGGGATGGGGACAAGGGCGCGTATGAAAGAGTTCGCCGGATATATGGAAGAAGCAAAAAAAGCTGTCGTTGGAGACCGCGAGGTATACCGCAAACGAGTGGAGATATTCGAAAAGGGGCTCTGGAATAAAATGACGGCCGCGCATACAGCGTTCGCCAATCGCGCCGCTGCGCTCTCTGGAACCATGAAGCAAGTATGCGCATTCCAGATTGTCGCGCCAAAAGACGGTGATGCGAAAAATGTCGCGTGGAAGCAGGTAACGCCCCTTCGTGACTGGCGTACAAGACAAGGGGAAAAGATTAACCGCGATATTTCGCTCAAGATTACGCACGACGGCAGGAATATATATATGCTTTTGGAAGATACGGTCGAAACCGCGAAATTAACCGATCTTACTACCTGGGGAGACGGATGTGAATTTTTCTTTGGTGCCACCCGAAACTTTCCCTACAAATACTTGGCAATTAGTCACAAAGGAGAAACCAACAAGTTGCACTTTGGTGAACTGCATGAAAGAGGTGAATGGAATCCTAAACTAACGTTCCATTCTGATCTCTCCGATCCGAAATGCTGGCGTCTTTATGTCACGCTTCCTCTGGATTCTATTGGACTTAAGCCAGGACAAATGCTGTATTTTAATGCGAGCCGTGGACGGAACAACAGTACCGAGGCGTTCTGGATTCCCACTTTCGGGGGAAATCACGAGCCATCACGTTTTGGTGAAATCTGGTTGGAAAAGAGATAAATCATTCGGAGAATATAATGAAAAATGTTCCTTTTGCGAAAGAGCATCGGAAATTGTCCGGCAAATCCAGTAATTATCTATTTGCACGTCTGAAAATATTCGAAAAGATGAAAATCGGGAATCAGGTGCGAATCGCTTTCATGGGTTCGTCTTGCACGGAACGGTGGGGAGTAGGTGCGCATTGGTCCGATTTTCTCCAGATCGGGTTCACTCACAAATTCCGCAGGTTGAACAATTGGAAATGCGACAACGCCGCGCTGTTTTTGAATGCCGGTACCAGTAATAATACTTCTGGAGAGCTTCTAGAGCGTTTCGGTCGTGATATCGCGCCGTTTAAGCCGGATATTGTTGTCTTTATGGTCGGGGGAAATGATTCGAATCCGGTCAGAGAATCATCACAAGAAAATTTCATGACTAATCTGGCGAAACTCCAAAACAATTGTAAAGAACTTGGAGCGGACGCGGTATGGCTGACTTACTACTCCTGCATTCAGGAGAAACTGTCTGTGGAAAATCCAGGCTGGGCAGAAAATTATCCGAAATATATGAAAGCTCTCCGCGATTTCGGCGGTGAAAACTGCCTGGATATTTTCTCGCGTTGGGAACGACTTCGAAAATACGATACTGAAGCATTTGCCTTGCTGATGCGCGACAGTTTACATGTTAATCCTTGTGGGAATGCCGTGATCGGACTTGATTTGATGCGGGCTTTCGGGGTTTCCTTGCCTAGCGAAAATCTGCCGTGGATACGGGACGCTGTTTTTGCACAAAAACTACTCGATTCGCTTGAAAAACTTGAACAGAATATAAATCCCGATTCTGCCAACATACAATTCGCGAACAGTCGAATGTAAATATTGTTTTCGGACGACATCAATCAAGAATCACATCAGGATAAAATGGTTTGCAGTTTTGCATGTATTACAACAACGGAAATTCAGTCAATAACCTAAAAACACCACAATGAATAAAAAAGAATTCGAAGCCATTGCGGCGGTTAAGAGACGCAAAATCAATTTTTCCGAGGAGAATGTAAAGCCATATATACTTCCCTCGCCTCTTCTACGCGAGAACGATTCGAGGATAACTTCTGTAGCCGAATTTGAGGACAGCGGGCGTAAGCGGCTACTCGGGCTTTTCGAGAAGAACATGTATGGACGCATTATGCCTCCGCCAGACCGGCTCTCGTTCAAGGTTGTCTCGGAGGACGCAAATGCTTTAAATGGAATCGCCGTCCGGAAGGAAATAGAAATATTCTGCAGGATGAGCAACGGTTGTTCCAAGACATTCACGATGTTACTTTATCTTCCAAAGATGAATTATCCGGTACCATGTTTTCTCGGTTTGAATTTTTATTCCAACGCCGGGTGTACATCGGAGAAAAGCGTGGCGCTTACTTCGAATCCCCAATATCATAGGAAACCGGGCATATGGATCCCCGAACCCGCTACCGCAACCACGCGCGGAAAACAGGCAGCATGTTGGGATTTTGAAAATATTGTTAGAAAAGGATTTGCTTCGGCAACTATTTATTATTTTGACTTGTTTCCAGACGGACCGGAATGGTTCGGCGACAGTATTTACCGTTTGTTCAAACTTCCTTCCAATTGGAATTCCCCTGAACGCGACTTCGGAGCAATAGGAGCATGGGCGTGGGGACTTATGCGCGGGGTCGATTGTCTGGCCTCACTGGCGGAGATAGATTCCGGAAAAATCATCGTCCACGGGCACTCCCGTCTCGGCAAGACGGCACTTCTTGCCGGCGCATACGACAGCCGGATTTCCATGGTGATTGCGAATTGTTCCGGATGTTGCGGTGCCGCGTTAACCAGAAGAAATTTCGGCGAAAATCTCGAATGGATTCTCCATTATCAACCGCACTGGTTCGTGCCGAAATTGAATGATTTCATCGATAAGGAGAGCGAACTTCCGTTTGATCAGCACAGCCTTATAAGCCTTATAGCTCCCAGACCGGTCTATATATCAAGCGCGACGGAAGACCCGAATGCGGACCCGCGCGGCGAATTCCTCGCCACATTCGCAGCAGGGGAAGTATACCACCTTTATGGCGATAGCGGACTTTCAAACGATGTGATGCCGCCGCCAGATACACCTGTTGGAAGTTTTCGCGTTAAATACCACATTAGGACCGGCCCACATGGACTTACTCACTGGAACTGGATACAGTATCTCGATTTTGCCGAAAACTATTTTTCAAGTTTAAGGAGTCAATAACGATGATGAGCCGAAGAGAAATGGTTAAAGCAACAATAGCCCATAGGGAAACAGAACGTGTTCCTTATTGCATCGCATTTTCACCCGAAGGAGAACAGAGCCTTCAGAAAGTCATTGGTCTGCGTAACGTTAAGACATTTGTGGACAATGATATCATTCGGCTCTCTGCGCCATGGTGGAGTTGGCATGAATTGGGGCCGGAATGGCAGCAAATAGATCCGCCTTCAACATCGGGAACCGTAATTGGGTATGGTAGCTACATGAAATTCATCGAATCGTTAAAGGCACTACGAGATAATAGTGACAAATATATACTGGTAACGATTTACGGTTCACATTTCGAGAAAGCCAACTCCGCTAGAGGCATCGAGAACTTTCTTGCCGATATGGCCGGTTCTCCGGCTTTTGCCAAAGGACTTCTCAATCAGATTATCGAGAAGAACATGGTGATGCTGGAGAATTTTCTAGCGGTTCCGGAAATTGACGGAGTACTTCTCGGGAGCGACTGGGGTTCGCAGTTGGACCTGCTTATGTCTCCAGACATGTGGCAGGAAATGATTCGACCTGGTGAACAGCGTGAATATGACTTGATCCATAGTTATGGCAAGGATGTATGGGTACACTCGTGCGGAAATATTGAAAAGGTGATTCCCTCGCTTATAGAAATGGGGTTGGATGTTTTGAACCCGATTCAACCAGAAGTCATGGACTTGGCGAAGCTGAAGAAGGAATACGGAAACAGGCTAACGTTTTGGGGCGGCATCAGTACTCAGCGGACGCTGCCTTTCGGTACGCCGGAGGAGGTAAAACGGGAAACGTGGCGAGTAAGGGACTTGCTGTCGCAAGGGGGAGGATACATTCTCGCTCCAGCGCAGGAAATTCAGGGCGATGTTCCCGGCGATAACATTCTCGCGCTACTAGAGGTTGCCCGTGAGAAATACGCGAGATTAAAAATTCCTCAAGAAATCAAGAAATGATAAAATAAGTGTCGAGAAATAAAAATAAGGGAAATTTTAATGAATATTCCGAAAGTTGATTTTCATATTCATACAGAACACCTTAAATGCGCTAATGAAACCATGAAGGTCAAAGGCATTATAAAAAAATGTGAATCTCTTGGACTATCAAAAATCGCATTTACTGATCGGTAGGCGGGGTAGGCGGGGTCAAACTTCGGGTAGGCGGGGTCAAACTTCTTTTTTCGTGTTTTCGTGCTTGAGTTCCTTGAATCCGCTCGCGATTTTCCACCGTGCCGAATAGTACGCGATGTACTGTTCGACGGGAAGGGAAAGATCGGTCGTTATCAGCGGGAAGAAGCTTTCCCTGCGGTAGATGAAAACTATTCTAATTAGAACATTCTCGAAAAGGTTTGAGAGGTACTCAAACCTTC
>JAGYNC010000113.1 GCA_018400135.1 Victivallaceae bacterium | reverse complement strand
AGATTTATGACAATGCTGGTTCAGCTGTTGGATTGTGGTTTACCGCAGTACCTAGTGTTCTCGGGCTTTTCAGGTTCGGTCATTTGCGAATGTTTTACACCTGTAACGGTTTCAGTCTTTCTCTTGTGGGTCTTGATCTTTAATGAAGCCAGGGCATTGTCTACTAACGGGGCAGAAGTAGAGTCAGTAGAATTTTCTAACACACGGTCAGGTGTCGACATGTCGGCGGAACGCGTTGCAGTACCACTGCTTCCAGGTTCAGTTTCATTGTCGCCGGCAAAACTCAACGGGAGCAAATCCTGATTCCGCTCTTCATTAGTACCGTTCGGCACCTTTTTTTCAGTATTTGACTTTTTCATAGCGTTACTCCATGTTGATAAAAATCAGCAGCTTGCTGCTATCGTTGTTTGTGGTGCAATTACAAATTGTTATCGATTTCGTCAAAAACGAGAATGTCTCGTTTCGAACCGCCGGGCTGGGGTGGACCAACGATACCGCGTTCTTCAAAAATATCAATCAATTCTGCCGCACGATTGTAACCGATTTTCAGGCGTCGTTGCAAATAACTGGTACTGGCCTTTCGTTCCAGCAGAATAATTTCCAGCGCCTGTCGCAGATTATCCGGATCGCCCGGTTCAAGATACCTGCTTATCAGCGGAGAAATTTCCGGAGCGTCATAAATTGAAGCTTCGTCGTCCTGATCTTCATCACCAGGCGCATAATCCGCCGAGTAAGCGGGTTCTTCGGTTTCGGAGAGTACCTGATGGTTGAATAACTGTTCTGCCTGGCTGCTGACAAAATCTACTACCTTGGCAATGTCGCTGTCTTCGACAATCGCCCCTTGAATGCGTTCGAGATTGGGGCTGCCCGGGGGTACAAATAACATGTCGCCACGCCCCAGAAGCGTTTCCGCCCCTTTCTGATCCAAAATAACCCGGCTGTCGACAATTGAGCCCACCCGGAATGCGATACGTGTTGGGAGATTAGCTTTGATAACCCCGGTGATAATGTTGGTTGATGGTCGCTGAGTGGCAATAACAATATGAATGCCGGCGGCCCGTCCCTTCTGAGCAATTCTGGCAATCGAAGTTTCAACGTCCGCTTTGGCGTCGGTCATCATCACGTCTGCCAATTCGTCAATGATAATTACCAGCATGGGCAGTTTATCCGGCAAGGGTTCGTCGTTGTCACCCAACAGAGGGCTGGCTGGCAGCGATCTTGTATTGTATCCTTTAAGGTTTTTTACTCTTGCTTTCCCTAATATCCGGTAACGTTTTTCCATTTCATTAACCACCCAGCGCAGGGCAACCGGCACCTTATGCGGATCATTAACTACTGGAGTAATCAGGTGCGGCAGCGTTGAATAAATTTCCAGTTCAACCACTTTGGGGTCAACCATAATCAGACGCAGCTCATCGGGGCTGAAATTGAACAACAAGCTCATCACCAGAGTATTCATGCAAACACTTTTCCCGCTGCCAGTGGCCCCGGCAATGAGCAGATGCGGCGCTTTGGCCAGATCAAGAATGATGGATTTCCCCGCAACGTCCTTACCCAACACGATTGGCAACTCACCGGTATGCTTCTTCCAGGCATCTGATTCCATAAGCGAGCGCAGGAAAACTGCTTCCGCCCTGGAATTCGGGGACTCAACGCCAACCGCGTTTTTGCCGGGAATCGGAGTAAGGATACGAATGCTTTGTGCTTCGAGTTCCATAGCAATATTGTTGCCGATATTGGATACTTTTTCCACCTTTACGCCCGGGGCAAGTGAAATTTCATAACGGGTAACCCTGGGGCCGCTGACGGTGCCAGTCACTTTTCCTTCGACATTAAAACTTTCCAGGGTTTGTTGCAAGATTAGCTTTGAACGCTCAATTGCAGCCTCACTTTCACCTGAAACTTCGGAACCTTTGCCAAGCATTGTTACCGGTGGCAGAACATATTCGTTGACCTTCTCAGGTGGCGCTGTCGTCTTACCCTGAACAGTGGTGCGGATAACCGGATCAGCGCTATTAAACTCATGTCCGGCTTCCGTGGAGACAGGTGTTCCTTTTTCGTATTCTTCTTCTCTCAGCGATGGTTCTTGCCCAAGGTTGCGTTGACGCAGTGCCAACAAGGCCTGACGTGCATTATCCAGTGGAGTTTCAGCCGATGTTTTATCTTCACTTGTTGTTTTGTTTTCACGCGATGCTAAGCGCTGAAGCAACGGGGAGGGTGTCGGAGGGGTGACGTTTTCCACTGAACTCAAAAGCTTCTTAAATGGGATGTGCCAATCGGCGAACCAAAGAAATAATACGCCTGCCAACAGAAAAACCAATGCAACCACAATTGCCCCGATCGCGCCGATGAAACGACGCAGATAACCCGGCGGAATTTCGCCGATCGGTGGAGCCGCCAATACCTGACCAATAACACCACCGGAGAGCACCGCTTCAAGCGCTCCCGACCGACCAATGCCCAAATTTGCGGTTTGTGAAGAAAAATTTTGCGGCTCAATGGCAAACAAAATGGTTGTTCCCAGAATAATTGCGCATAGCGCGCCGGAATAACCGCGGCGCGAGGTGGAAAAAGGCAGTAACGGACGCAACGCGCAAACCGCCAACAAAATAACAATCGGATACGCGGCAAGCCCGAACAAATAAAACAAGATACAGGAGAGGTGAGCGCCAATACTGCCAATCCAATTACCCAGCGGCGCCTCTCTACCTCCTTCAAGCACAGCATAATCATTTACATCATGCGAAAACAACGCCAGCAATATCAGCAGGATGCCCGCAATATAAAAGCAGTGTTTTAACTTGAATTTTACCGGTTCTACAGAGTGTTCTTCTTTTTTGGCCATAGTACGTATTCAATCAGAATTACAAAGTTGAAATTTCAAACTTAAAAACGGCTCTAATATAGTTCTCACACATCCGAATGCAATTCCTTGTTGCCGCTTGCAAAATTGCGGGGAAAAGATATATTCGACAAACTATGAAAGCGGGGAATCGGTTAAACAATAGAAAGCACTTATTAATATGCCCAGCAGTAACAATATAAATATCAGCAGCCGGTCGCCGCTTGCCGCTCCCAAATGGTTTAGGGAACAACTGCCGATTCCGCCCGAAGTGGCAAGCGCTGTTGTTGATGCCAGAAAAGAAATCAGTGCAATCCTGACTCATAAATCACCTAAATTCATTATGATTGTCGGACCTTGTTCAATCCATGATCCAAAATCAGCCCTGGAGTATGCCACAAAATTGGCAGAACTGCGTCGGGAAGTCGGAGAACACATTCTCATCATTATGCGGGTTTATTTTGAAAAACCCCGGACAACCATCGGCTGGAAAGGTCTGATTTATGATCCGGACTTAAATGGGTCATATAACATCGAACGCGGTATTTTTATTGCCCGAAAACTACTGCTGCAGATAGCCGCGCTCGGATTGCCGATTGGAACCGAAATGCTTGATCTCATTATCCCGCAATATATTGCCGACGTAGTTTCCTGGGCGGCGATCGGCGCCCGCACCACCGAGTCTCAGACTCATCGACAACTCGCCAGCGGCCTCTCTATGCCGGTTGGTTTTAAAAACGCTACCGATGGCAATTATCACGTCGCGCTTGATGCCATTCATACTGCCCGTTCCAGACACAGTTTTATCGGCGTGACAGAAGACGGACAAATCGGCGTGTTCAGAACCCGGGGCAACCAGTATGGACACGTTGTTTTGCGGGGAGGAACTGAACCAAACTACCAAGCTGCAAAGATTGCGGCACTAAAAGATACCCTGAGTAAAACGGGAATTGATACCGGCGTGATCGTCGATTGCAGTCATGCCAATTCTGCCAAAGACCACCAATTACAACAAGTTGCGCTTAAAGATGTTGCCGCGCAACTCACGGCAGGCGAAAAAGCTATTGTCGGCATGATGCTGGAAAGCAATCTTAAGCCGGGACAACAAAAAATATGTCCCGGGAAAAAACCGGAAGCAGGCGTTTCCATCACCGACGCGTGTATTGGCTGGGAAGAGACTGAACAACTGATCCGGCATCTTTACGCCGTCCTATCCCGCAGAAGCTGACTGAACTTGCAAAAACGCTACGCCGTAATCCCTCTCTCTTTGGGTGGGGTCGAACCAAAGTACTCGTTGTCCGTTCTCGTCGCCGTTATCGTCTAACCGCTTCCCCGCTTCCCCGCGCCTTGCGCGGCGGAGGGTCGTGCTCCCGCGCGACCGCGTATTACGGACGGACAGGAGCCCGTCCCTCCACGGGCTGCGCCCGTACGTTTTCCATCACTTTCAGCTGGCGATTGGGTCTGCCTCTACTCGTTCCCCGTTCTCGTCGCCGTTATCGTTGTCGTTGCCAGCACAGCGGTTGTCGTAATCGTCACGTCATTCGACATGGTATTTAATCGGGATCGAAAAATGTTCAACCACGAATGAACAACTGCGCCGTGAAACAAAGCGAAACGGGAGTTTCGCCTGTCTGCCGTATTTGCACAGGCAGGCACTCCAGAGATGCTTGCGCATCGGATTGCCGCGCGAAGCGCGTTCCTGCGCACATCGTGCGCAAGAAAGTACCTCAAGCTTCCAGCTTGAGAAGAGAAAACGCAAGCAAGGATGCTTGCAGTACTCTGACATAAAACCTTTTCGATAATGTTCTAGCTTGCCTGTTTTCGTCCCGCATTCAGTGCCCGCACCCGATCCAGTTCGGTTGGGTGAGCATAATTGTACATGGCGTAGAGTTTCTGGGGATGAATGTTGGCCAAATTTTCAGCGGACAACTTGACCAGCGCCGATGCCAGCGGCTTGCCGTCTCCGATAATTTCCATCGCAAAATCATCAGCCTGTCGCTCAAAATGACGGGAAATCATATTAAAAAACCACGGCATACCCCAGAGAACAATGCTCGCCAGAAAACTGAGTAAAATCATTTTCGCGAAAAATGTATCTCTGGACAATGCGAACAGTTCGGTCAAGTAACTGCTGCGCAAAATTACAAACGCAACATACGCCCCAACTGCAGAAAGTACTTCGAAAATCACCAGATTCTTCAAAACGTGCTTGTGCCGACAGTGAGCAGCTTCGTGCGCGAGCACCGCCAGCAGTTCTTCCTGCGAAAGTTTTTCCATGAGCGTGTCGAAAATGACGATGCGTTTAACCCGTCCCAGCCCGGTAAAATAAGCATTCGAATGACGAGTGCGCTTTGACGCATCCATCCGATAAACACCACGCACCCTGATCCCGGCTTTGGCCAGCATCTTCTTGACAGCCGTTGCAAGTTCACGATCGTCAATGGGAGTGAATTTGTTGAACAGCGGCGCAAGCAAATAAGGTGAAATGTAGATGACAAAAAGAGTAAAAGCAAAGAAACAGCCCCAGACCGGCAACCACCAAATATCGGCAAGCGCATTCAAGCCGATCAGCCAGAATATCACCAACAGCAGCGCAGATGCCAAAACGGTGGAAACGAGGAGCGCCTTCGCCAAGTCCATCAACCACAAACCGAACGTCATGGTATTGAAGCCGAACCGTTTTTCAATTCCGAAAGAGCGATAGAGGTTGAACGGCAGATTCAATATTGTTCTGGCATAACTCAGAAGCATAACAAAAATAATTCCCCAAAGCGGAAACGACCAACCATACTGTTCCTGATACGCAAAGAGCCTGTTGTTATAAAAATTCAGTACCCCACCGAAAATAAAAACCAGAGCAATCGCTTGATTATAAGCGCCGGAAAAGATGGAGAAACGTGACTTGGCCATGGTGTAGGCAGATGAAAGCTTAAGTCTTCTGGCATCAACTGCACCCTCGAATTCAGGCGGAATATCGTTCCCATGCCGCTTCAAATAACGCAAATTTAGATAATCAAGAATAAATGTTGCGGCTCCAGTAGCCACATAAAATAAGGCAATAATTGCCAGTTGGGTTCTCATAATAGTTTTCGTTTCCAATGCGGACCAAAAACCGTGGTTAATTCCACGACTTTTAAAAACGTTATATATTATAGGTAGGGTACGCCATTAATTCAAACCAATCAACTATAAAAATCGTTTATAGCGTCAACAATATAGCGTTGTTGGGGACGAGACAAGGCATAAAAACAGGGTAATCTGACAAGACGACTACTGAGCGACTCTGTCACTGGCAACTCCACATTGATACCGAGTTGTCGCGCCAATGGTGACGCGTGCAGAGGAATGTAATGGAAAATCACCTGAATACCATGTGCCTGCAAATGACAAATCAAGTTGTCGCGTTCCGCAGTATCAGCAACTATCAGGTAGAACATATGTCCATTGTGCTTGCAATGGGCAGGAACAGCCGGCAGCCAAAGTTCCATCAGATAGCCAGTTGTAAAAGAAAAGTTTCATAAAATTACTAAAAAAGGTGTCAAATCTAAATCAGGACTTAACACTGAATTTCTCACGGATCCAGGTATTGGAAAAGATTGAGATAGTAGTGGATAAAGCGTTCCCCGCAGAGCATCCAGATGAAGGTACCGACGGCAAGGTAAGGCCCAAATGCGATTGATGTTTTCAAGCCTTTTTTTCTGATAAACATTAACCCAATTCCGACCACACTACCAAATAATGAACCGGCAAACACGGCAAAAAAAGTTGCTCCTAATCCCAGGCAGGCGCCGACTGCCGCCAGATATTTAACATCACCCCAACCGAGCGCTTCCATTTTGAATATGAGTTTTCCAACGTACGCAACCAGAGTTAGCGCCGCCGCGCTCAGGGACAATCCAGCAAGCGAATACCAAAGCGCTTCAAGGCGGCTCGCGGTCGACCATATCTCCGGGAAAATCACGGCCGTTACAACTCCCAACAACATTGCCGGATAAGTGGTTTTGTCAGGAATAATGCCATGTTCGGCATCAATAAAAATAGTTGTCACTATCAACATGGTCATACCGAAATAGACGATCAGAATGGCCGGCGGTTGCTGATATAAGGTAACTTTGAGGACAAGCAAATAAAACAGGATCCCCGTCAGTAATTCCACCAGGAAGTAACGGGAACTGACCGCGCCGTAGCACTTGCTGCATTTACCTCGCAAGGCAAGCCAACTGATCAAAGGAATGTTTTCGTACCAACGGATACCGTGTCCGCATTTTGGACAATGCGATGGCTCGGTAACGATCGATTCTCCTCGGGGTATGCGCCAAATACAGACGTTGAGAAAGCTGCCGATACAGGCGCCAAAAACAAATGACATAATGCGCCATAACGGCAAAAGTTCCGGATCAAATAGGTTGTAACAGAGTGTCATTTTTAATATTTCTCCTCTAATGCTGCATCCAGCGCTCTTCTCATTATTGTAAGTGGTGCTTTTGCACCAAGCCAAATTTCGAACGCCCTGGCACCCTGGTGCAACAACATGCCTCTGCCATCTGCGGTCGGCAGACCGCGTTGCGCCGCAGCGTGAAGCAGTGGCGTGGCGCGGTAGATGGTGTCATAAACGCAGATTTCACTTAGCCATTCCGTCGGCAACGGCAATGGGTCGGATTGGCGCAACCCGAGGCTGGTGGCCTGAATGGCTACTTGTGATTTGCTGACAAATTCGACAATTGTTTTCTGATCGTTAATGTTGGCGCAGGCGCAGGCAGTTTGCGGGAACGCCGCTTTCAGTTCGGCAACGAGCCGTTCGGCTTTTCCCAACGTCCGGTTGGCAAAAAAGAGCTGGCTGGCGCCATGAGCCGCAAAGAAGAAAGCAACAGCCTGCGCCGCGCCGCCGCATCCAATAAAGAAAAACGATCCTCCCTCAACCTCGGTTGCAAAAGCTTCGCGCAAGGCGCTTGCCAATCCCCAGCCATCGGTTGAATCGCCAATGAGTTTTCCGTCCTTGGCAACGGTTACCGTATTAACACTTCTGGCTAATTTGGCTTCAGTGGAAACCTCATCCAACCACGGGATAATCGCGTTTTTGTGAGGAACAGTAATATTAAAACCCTTGAGGTTATTTTTTGCGAAAGCGACAAATTCCGGTAACGCATCCAGCGTTACCCGCAGTTTGCCATAGGGGCTGCCCAGACCGAGCGCCTCAAACCCGGCATTCTGCATCTCTGGCGACAATGAATGCGCGACCGGATCGCCAATTACCACGTATTTGTATTGACTGGCATTAAATGACAAAGAATAATCCATAGTTTTAACCCGCACCCGATTAATGATTTTTGTTCATTCATGATCATTTTCCGGTTAGGAGCCGCAAAGATTATTTCTGAACAAATTCCTGGCTGTGATCAATGAAAATACTACAAAGAAGGGAAGAAATCAATTCAACTGGTGAAAATCACCTCTTTACAGAATTCCGGTAATGCCTCACTCTTTCCTTTGGGACGGGGTCAATACTACACAGCTCGGAGGCGCTGGCACGCCTTGCT
>JAGYNC010000112.1 GCA_018400135.1 Victivallaceae bacterium | reverse complement strand
CACAATGAAGTGAGTCAGAAGGAAAAAATTGTACCGGGCATTAGCTGAATCAACTGTATTCGGCGCTAAGAAAATAGCTGATCGTTTTATTGCCGAAGGTGTGCCGGTAAAAGGAATTATCGCGCTGGGTGGAATCGCAAAAAAGTCACCATTTATCATGCAGATGTGTGCTGATGTATTGGATATGCCAATCAAGGTGGTCAAGTCTGAACAAGCTTGCGCGCTGGGCGCGGCAATGTTCGCGGCAGTTGCGTCAGGATACTATGATACAATTGAAACAGCTATGGATAAAATGGGTGGAGGCTTTGAAAGGAGCTATGAACCAATAGCAGAAAATACCGAAAAATACGCAAAGCATTACGAGAAATATTGTCGTTATGCTGAAATGGTAGAAAAGGATACTTACAACTGATTATTGTTCAAACGCAGAATATAAATGTAATACATAATAAAAAGCCGGTCTGGTGGGACCGGCCGAATGTGTAATTGGTAGCGGGGATTGGAATCGAACCAATGACCTTCAGGTTATGAGCCTGACGAGCTACCTCTGCTCCACCCCGCAACATGTGTTGAAAAGGTAAGATAGCGGAGAATTATAAAATTTCAACCGCTCAAAAGAAAAAAAGTCTTTTTTTGCGGCAATCGCGTTTTCTTATTTTTCGATCACGTGTTGATTGAATTGTTTTCTTCTGGTTTAATTTCGGGGGGAGGGACTGTTACTTCGTCTTTCTGAATGGTAACAGCTCCGCCACTGATAACCAAACGCATACCGTCGGCAACTTTCATTTGCAGAAAAATACAATCGTCGCGAGGCACAAACAGGAGAAAACCACTGGTTGGGTTGGGCGTTGTCGGGAGAAAAACGCTGATCAAATCGCGACCAGCTTTACTTGCCACCTCCTTATCTTGTTTAGATTCACGGGTAACAAAACCTACCGCGTAAATACCTTTTCGGGGATATTCAATAAGTACGACTTTTCGAAACATGCCTCCCTGAGGAGTCCATAGTGCTTCACCAATCTGCCTGGTAGTGGAATAAATGGTACCAAGTAATGGTAATTTCAACATAATCCATTCGGCAATACGAATCAGATAACGGCCCAATTTATAGTGTGCGAATTCGCCTGTAAGCGCCAACATAATGATTATTGCCAGTAGAGTTATTATCCGAATGGATTGCTCAACCCAGAATACCGGTGCTGCCGATGGTGCAAGCAAATGGACCGCCTGAACAGCCCATTCTGTCATTTTGATATAGAAAAAGCTGGTCAGCCACAGGGTGACAAAGACCGGGACAATAACCAGAAGACCCGCAGGTAACCGACTGCGCAGCCAATGCAAAAATCCATCATGTGGGTTCATATAAATCCCTGTCCTTAAATGGTTATATCTCTATTCAGAAATGCGAGTAATTTTCAGCGACAAAATTTTACGTGAATCAGCCTTCAAAACCTCAAATGAAGCCACATTGTCGAGAGTTATGGTTTCGCCGGATGCCGGAATTTTTCCGAGTTCAGCGCATACGAAACCTCCGATGGTGTCGATGTCATCTTTTTCAGGAATTTCCAATTCGAATTCATTGTTAATATCACTTATGAGCATTCTGCCATCAACAACAATCGAACCGTCTTGAGCCTGGTGGGGTTCAATATCTTCGTCCTCATCGTTGTCGTATTCGTCACGAATTTCGCCGACAATTTCTTCCAGAATATCTTCGAGGGTAACAATGCCGGAAGTGCCACCATATTCATCGATGATGATTGCCACGTGAATTTTACTGGTTTTAAATTCTTCAAGCAGGTCCCCGACATTTTTGGTTTCCGGGATAAACAGAGGAAAGTGAAGATAATCCTCCAGGGTATCTGTTTCCCGCGTTTCATCAAGAAAGTCTTTTGCGTAAATCACGCCTTTAATCTCGTCAATATTGGTGCCATATACTGGTATTCTGCTATGTCCGCTTTCGATAAAACATTTTTTTGCTTTATCAATATTTGAATCGAATGTAATGGAAGTCATATCCACGCGTGGTGTCATAATTTCACGCACCGGAGTATCATCGAGGTCAAAGATACCACGAATCATACGTTTCTCATCGTCTTCGAGTGAGTTTTCTCCGTTTTCATCGTTGCCTCCTTCCACCAGTGACATGATTTCATCTTCTGCCGTAGTTTTATTATCATCGCTGGATTCGTTGTTTCCCAAGCCGCGTGCACTGAATTCTGAAAAACGTACCAGCATGAGAATTGGTCGAAAGATGGTACAGCGCAACAGCATGATGAGAGGCATGGTAATCTGCATAAATTGGAGATCAAACCGCAGGATAAGCATGCGGGAAATCGTGCCGAGAATGATGAGTACGGCGAAAAGCATCAGCAATGCGTGCAGGTAAACTGATGTCTGATTCAGGTGCGGATAATTGCTGCTAATCAGGCGATGAAGCGAAAAAGCCAGAAACGCAGTCATAAAAAAAGTCAGGAAACGAAAAACTACATCCAATTCTTCCTGTTGCTCCAACCAAATTTCGAGTTTTTTGGCTAAGGTCCGATTCCCGTTTTCAAGGCGCCGTATCCGACCGCGACTTAGTTCAAACATTGCTTCCCAGGCAGTTAAAAGCCAGACAAATAAAAGCGAACAAAAAATGACAAGTTCGTAATCCATGTTACGGATTTATCCTTATATAGTTTAATATTAACCAATTAAAATTAACTGAATAGCAAGGCCTCACTCTTTCTTTTGTGGCGGGGTCGATACTACACAGCCTCGTCGTTCCTTCTCGGGTGTCGTAGCCTCGCCCCCACCCAAAGAATGAGACATTACTGCGCCTTTGATTCACTGTTCAATATTTTCAGGAAAAACCTCGGCAAAATTAAAATGCTGTTCCAATAGAGTCATCACTGCACGTTCACGTTGCCGCATTCTTTTGCGTGCCGACGTTGTCAGATCGTCTTCCCCCACAGCATGGAGCAGCCCGTGCACAACATAAAGCGCTAATTCGCGAGCTCGTCCGGTGTCGGGAATAGTTTTTGCTATGCGATCGGCTACTTCTGCTCCGATTGCAAGGTCAACGATAACATCATCCGGCACCAACGTTTCATCATCAAAATAGCTAAAAGTGATAACATCGGTTGGCCCGTTATGGCCAAGAAATTTTTGGTTCAATTTTGCCATTTTGATGTCGCTTGCAAACAGGATATTGATAACCAACGGTTGTTCAGTTGGCAGTCCGACTATCTGTGCAAGTTTTAGAACCATTTTTTTTATCAACTTCCGCTTTGGCGGCGGGCGTAACGGATTTTTCCAGGAATAGGTCACTTTCATTTTCGTTTTCATCTTTCGGGTATTCAATACGTCCATGATTCATGGTGGTTAAAGTTTTGACAAAACTATTTCTAATAAGAGCTAATTCAGCAATAGTTATTTGAGCATTGCTAAGTTGCCCGTCGCGAATGCGTTTACGAAAAATTTCCCATACCAGTGCTTCAAATTTGTTTGGTGTGGGTTTCTGAAGCGACCGTGACGCCGCTTCACAAGCATCTGCCAAGCTGACAATGACTACTTCTTTTTCCACCGGCAACGGGCCGGGATAACGATATTCACTCTCGTCTACCGCAATCCCCTTTTCCTTATTGTCTTCAAGCGCGCGTTTATAAAAATATAAAACAATATCGGTGCCGTGATGTTGCTGAATAGCATCCCTGATTACCCGTTTTAGTTTATATTTCAGAGCCAGGTCCATGCCTTCCTTAACGTGGTTAAGAATAATTAAACTGCTCATGCGCGGACGGAGATCGCTATGTTTATCGGTTTCACCGGTGTTATTTTCGACAAAATAACCGGGTTTAACCAGTTTGCCAATATCGTGAAAAATCGCGCCTACTCTCGCTTTAATCGGATTGGCATTAATTGCTTTTGCTGCGTATTCCGCCAGTGTTGCGACTGTCAAGCTGTGGTGAAAAGTGCCGGGAGCTTCAAGCTGCAGCCTTTTCAGTAATGGGTGATTATAATCACACAGCATGAAAAGAGACATATTAGTTGATACGCCAAAAAGTAATTCGAAAATAAATATAAGCAGCAACGCGGCAATAGCCGTGCCTAAAGCGTTCATGAAAGCGACACCTGCAGTCCAGACTAAAACATCAGGAGCTGCTGGAGCCTGCCAATAGGAATCGAAATCAAGTAGCCAGAAAGAGAAGAAAACGATGAACAACGTACGCATGAAGTAAGAACGGTAATTGGTAGCACTTCTGACGGTAATCCCGGCAAGACAGCAAATAACCAGACCTTTCATCCCCAGTTCAAAAGAGTAGTTCATCATCATGGCGGTGATTGCCGCGACAAAGAATCCGACATAAATAGAAACACGAAATCCGAGCATAACTGCCAGTAATGCCGCCGGGAGTGCCATTGGAATAGCGTTATGGATGAGTCCCGGTGAAATGCCTAAAAAGGAGCTGAAAAAGTAGAAAAGTTCAATGAATAGATAATTAACAATCAGGCACACAATAACTACACTTCCTGTAAGTGCTAACTTACGGTTGCTACGCACTATCTCACGATGGATATGATACATATAGATTCCGATAAACACCATCAGAATAAAACTCCAGATAATGTTTTTGAAGAGGCGTTGTCCAGATCCGGTTTCCCGTAAACGTCCCTCACTCGCTTCGCCGTATGCATCCAATCGTTCAAGCGCTTCACTGGTGACAATTTGGTTATAAGTTATCAGTGGTTGATGTTTTTTTATTTCGACCATAACAGGCACAGTTCGGGAAGCTGCTTCCTGACGCATCGCTTCAGTCTTTTCAAAATTGAATTTCAATGTGCCTTTACTGCCCATAATGGAGACACAACATTGAATTAACGCGGCACGAAGCGCTTTGCGGTTTTCTCCTGAGGAGTAGTATTTTAAAACTGCATCAACGATTTGTTCAGCTGCTTCAGTCGGTGTTGGCACCGATACCGCTAATCGAGGCAGACGATCGCGTCCCTGAGAATCGACAATACGAATATTCTGTCCCACCTTATAGCTGTCTTTTTCTTCACGACTAAAGATGCCCCGAGATAATGCCAAATTAAATTCCCGGGTAAAGTTTTGTAGTTGCTGCTCGTTACGGATCAGTTCCAGAAGAGTGTTATGAACATTTTCGTCGAGGGTAGCAACCAAATTAGCAAAGAACTCATCACCCGGGTCAAGTCGGTTGTTATTTTTCAATGAATTTGAGCGAGAGATAATTGCTTTGAGGAAAAGTTGCAGGTTCTGTTCGGCAGTATTGATCGCATTCTTAGAAAGATTGAAATATAATGGGACTTCTTCTGCAGCAGCTGCACGCAGTTTTTCAGTAGCTTTTTTGTCTTCATAGACGAAATCGAATTCAGCAAAAATTGTTTTCGGAGCACGTTGGTTCAGTACCAGCCTCCCGATATCGGGAGACAGTGAGGGCATGGTCAGCATCATTACGCATACCACCCAAAGCAACAGCAACATAAATATTCCCAACACTTTGGATCGATCGGCAGCATCAACCAGCGGATTGTCGGTGCGCAATTTGCGCGAGCCGAGCAGGCCACTCTGTTCCATTTTCCGTTTATTCAACTTGCGATTGACGTAATTTTTTAAAGTGGTAAACATAATAATGGTAGGGTTATTTTTCCTGCTGATAAGCGTTGATAATTTTTTCTACCAGAGCGTGTCTAACTACATCCCTGGAGGTAAACGAGCAGAAGGCAATTTCCTGAATAGCTTTGAGAGTTGCTGCTGCATGGAGCAAGCCGGAGCCGGCATTTTTAGGTAAGTCGGTTTGGGACGGGTCGCCGGTAATAACGCATTGCGAATTGAACCCCAGCCGTGTCAAAAACATCAACATTTGTTCTTCGGTGGTGTTTTGTGCTTCATCCAAGATGACAAATGCATTGTTAAGAGTACGTCCTCGCATAAACGCCAGGGGAGCAACTTCAATAATATTGCGTTCAATTAACTTTGATGCTTCATCAAAATTCAACATGTCGTAGAGCGCGTCGTACAAGGGACGCAAGTAAGGCATTATTTTCTCTTCAAGATTACCCGGGAGGAATCCAAGGTTTTCTCCTGCTTCCTTGGCGGGACGAGTCAGTATTATGCGGCTGTAGTTGTTTTGAAGCAATTCTGAAACAGCCATTGCCATTGCCAGGTAGGTTTTGCCGGTACCGGCCGGACCGATACCGAAAACGATGTCACGATTGCGGATGGCTGAAAGATAATCAAGCTGTGCGCGGGTACGGGGAACAATATCGCGTTTATCTATGCCAACTTTGATGCGTTCCGCGTACAACGATTGAAGTTCGTGATCGCGTTCCTCCCGAAATGCCCGGAGGATTTGTTCAAAATCATTCTGATCAAGATGACGTTTGCGCAGGAGAAAAATTTTAGTTAGTTCTTCCATGAAGCTTTTCGCGCGGGCAATACGAGAAGCGGTCCCGGATATTTTTATCCAGTAATCACGGGCAAGCAGACCTACACCCAGTTGGGATTCAGCCTGTTTGAGGTTTTTCGCGGCATGCCCGGCAAAAATTTCATGCAGAGACATTCCGCTCTCAAAAAAAAATTTATCTTCCTCGTCTTCCATTAATATATATGCCGACAACTTTCACTTAATCGTGAGTTTGAGACCGCAGTCATTGACTTTATTTGTTGTGTTGTCCGGGTTACGATCGTTTCCTTTAGGGTAACGGGATACGCAGTTCGGTGCCGACTTTGATTTTATTAACATTTTCCAAATCAGGATTGGCCTCTTGAATTCGAGTCCACAAACTTCCTTTTTGATAGAATTTTACGGCAATTTGCCAGAGAGTGTCATTTTTCTGAACAGTGTAGGTTTCAAAACTCCGGCCATCGGTTGCTTCCGTTGGGGCAGGGGGAGCGTTGAGTGGCGTAATCGGAGTTGTGTCAATCACAGTCTTATCGCTAAAAGAATTATCTTCAATCAACGTAGGTTGTTGGCTTACCCCAAATCGGTCAGAATCATCGATACTTACTTTTGGGGATTGCATTGCAACTGATGGCGGAACTGTCTGCGGGGGACGCCATTCAGGATAATTTTGTTTAATAAATTGTTGCCATCTGGACTCTTCCTCGCTGAGAGGAGTTTGAGCCAAGCGAGGCGCGCACCCGGCAATATATATCATCAGCAAGAATCCACTGATCCAAACATAAAATTTCATGACTCAGTCTCCTTTGTTTTTGACCGGCGTACGTGAACCGGATTTGATTATTTTCGTTGGTGCGACATACTATAAAGCTAGTTCCGGGCAAAACAAGTATTAATTATTGGTGGCGATGATGATTATTGGATAACTCATTTCGCATTATACTTTTTGGGGGCATTGGTTTTTTTCCACTCAAGCGGGTTTTGACCCGCATATCTTTTGAATATTCGGCTGAAATACAGCGGATCCGAATATCCGAGCTTGTAGGCAACATCCTTGACTGTAAAGATTCCGAACTTGAAAAGCTCTTTCGCCCATTCCATTTTGATTTGCTCGTGATATTTCTGGATTGTCGCACCAAGATATTTGCGGGATTTTCTGCATAGCGTCGCCTTTGAGACGGAAAAATATTCGGATATTTCATTCAAATCCGTTGGTTTTGACATACCGCTTTCGAGGTAGTGCCTGAGGTTGGAAGAGGATAATCTTCTGAGGACGGGTTCCTCCATATTTCCGGCAAGAACAAGCAGCGCCTCGGCGAGAAGCAACTCGCGCCTTCCCATCTGCGATGGAAGTTCAGACAGAATCAGATATCCCATCTTTTTTAAAATCTCCGCGATTTTCTCGAAATTATCATACTCGAAAAAACTTTGTTTTCTGTCTTTCAATATTTTTTCAGCCAGAAAAACCGCGTATGAACCTCTGAATCTACAGTAGCAATGAATGTACGGATCTTCCGGCACGGATGTCAGTAACCCGAGGTTGTCCGGCATTATCAAACCAATCATGCCGCGTCGGATTTGTTGATTGCCGTCGGATGTATGATATATACCCCTGCCGGCCAGAAAAACATTCAGCATGATGTCGCCTTCCTTTGTTCCGGGAGAAGAATGATAGGCCACACGGTTGACCATACCGGAGGTCCTCACCTGAAACGGCGGAGAAGCATCTTTGCCGCGGATGATAATATTATCCATATCCATGAAGATATATTCCTGTTGACTTTTGAGTAAAAAGATAATATAATTATTATTATAACAAAGCAGGAACAAGATTTCAACATGAAATTTTCCAAAAAACCTAAAATTGTTGTCATCGGAGCTGGAAGCCATTTTTTCTCAAGGCCCGTCATCTGGAATATGATAAACAGCGAAATTCTAAAAAACGGGACCTTGGCTCTGGTCGATACGAATCCGCATGTGCTTGAGGTCATGATGAAGATGGCGGGCAGAGCCGTCAAGGAGACGGGTGCACCGCTTACGTTGAGCGGATCAACTGA
>JAGYNC010000111.1 GCA_018400135.1 Victivallaceae bacterium | reverse complement strand
AAGAGCGTAATCGCGGTATCACCATTGTCGCGGCCGCAGCCTCGTTTAACTGGCAGTGTGGCGATGAAACTGGACTGATTCATCTGATCGACACTCCCGGGCATATCGATTTCACGGCTGAAGTAGAGCGTTCAATCAGAGTTAGCGATGGCGCGGTTGTCATTTTCAGCGGGGTCGAAGGGGTTGAGGCTCAAAGCGAAAAAGTATGGAGACAGTCCGATCACTATCATGTTCCCAAACTGGCATTCATCAACAAGCTTGACCGGTTGGGTGCCTCCTTTGAAGTGACAGTGAAAGAAATGCGGCGAAAATTCGCCAACCTCAGCATTATTCCATTTCAATTGCCAATTGGTATCGAATCCGGGTTCAGCGGCGTGATTGACCTGTTGTCCATGCAAGCACTCTATTTTCAGGGCGATGAAGGCATCGACATTGAGCGACGCGAAATTCCGCAAGAATTACTTCCATCTGCCGAAGCGGCGCGGGATCATCTGTTGACGGAAATAGCTGAGATTTCCGATGAAATCGCAGATTTTTACCTGAATGAACAAAAAATTCCTGTGGTAAAACTCAAAGCCGAAATTCGTCGCTTGGTACTGGATAATCAGTTATGTCCGGTCTTTGCCGGTTCCGCCAAGAAAAATATTGGTGTTCAACCACTGCTCGATGCGGTTATGTCATTTCTGCCAAGCCCTGAAGATCGCGGAACTTGTAGTGCCATCAATGTCCGTAGTGGAAAACCTGATATGATAGATGTGACCGCCCCGGAATTTTGTGGTATGATTTTCAAATTGGTAGCCGGTGCCGGTGCCGATATGCTCTATTTGCGCACTTATTCCGGCCGCTTGGCGGTTAATGATGTGGTGGTGAACACTCGTACCGGGAAAAAGGTTAAAATCAGACGAATTCTCAGATTGTACTCTAAAAACATTGAAGCGATTGACGAGGTTGGTCCGGGCGATATTGTGGGTATCATCGGGCCCGATGAAACATTTACCGGCGACACCCTCTGCGTGCCTCATCATCAGGTGTTCCTCGAAAAGATTAACTTCCCGGAACCGGTTATTTCTATTGCCATCGAACCCAAGTCCGGTAATGACAAAGAAAAATTACATATTTGCCTGGAGCAACTCTGTCGGGAGGATCCCACTCTGAATTTGAAACGGCATGAAAATACGGGCCAAATGGTGCTTTCCGGCATGGGCGAATTACATCTTGAAATCAATGCCAATCGTATTCGTCATGAATTCGGGATTGATGCCAGATGCGGTCGTCCACGGGTTGCTTTCCGGGAAACACTGGCAGCCGCAATTGAAACCCGCGGAGTTTTCGACAAGTTAATCGGAGAGACCGCGCTATATACAGAAGTTGGCATTGCCTTTGAGCCGATAAAACTAGAACAAGGTATTCAAATTGAATCGTCAGTTTCAACCGGCGTCGATCAAATTCCTGCCGCCTGGAAAGATAGCGCGTTGGAAGCGCTGTACGGTGCGTTGAAGACAGGAGGGAATACCGGTTATTCCCTTATTTACATCCGGGCAACACTGCAGAATATTGTCGGCGTACCTGAAAAAACCACTACCGGTTCGGTTGCCGGCGCGGTCATGGATGCCGTTCAAAAAGCTATCACCAGCGGCACCGTACTACTTGAGCCGGTAATGAAATTGGTAATCACCGCTCCTGAAGATATCATTGGTGAAATTACCGGCTATCTTCAGGTAAGGCGCGCCATTTTTCACGGCATCAGCGAGGTATCCGGTAATAAACTGCTGCATTGCGAAGTTCCGCTGGCAGAGATGTTTGGATTCAGTGCCGCGCTTCCAAAACTCTCCGGCGGCAGAGCCTCATTTACCATGGAGCCACACGGCTATCAGGAGATTTCGGCTGAAGCGCTGCAGCGTTTGAACAGCGAACATGTTGTCAAAATTTAATTTATTACGGATTCAGGTGAAGGATAAGGATAAGGATAAGGATGGTCAATGACAAAAGCTTGTTTTTTAGATAGAGATGGTGTTATCAATGAGGAAGTCGATTATCTGTGGGAACCGGAAAAAGTCGCAATCATTCCGGGTGTCCCGGAAGCGTTGAACGTCCTCAGGGACGCAGGATTTCTGACTGTGGTTGTTACCAACCAGGCAGGAGTCGCGCGCGGCTTGTACGAGGAAAAAGATATTCTTCGTGTCCACCATCGCATTCAGCAGTTGCTGCGTGAGGCTGGCGCCAAAATCGACAGCTTTTATTACTGTCCTCACCATCCTGATTTTACCGGAGATTGCCCCTGCCGCAAGCCCAATCCGGGAATGTTTTTGAAAGCAAAGCGTGAACATAATATAGTTCTGAGCCAATCTTTCATGGTTGGCGATCGCATGTCTGACATCAATGCTGCCAGAGCGGCAGGGTGTGAAACTGCATATCTGGTGAAAACCGGATATGGCAAACTTACAGCTACTGGCAGCGAGATGGATGCAGACGTTATTATTGCCGACGATTTGTTGGACGCAGTTACTCGACATTTAAAACTGACAAAGTAATCGCTCACTCTTTGGTAAGTCGGGACAATATCTTTTCCTTATCGACACAAAGCGGTGGCATCGTCAATATCGGGTTGACTGTTGATTTTTCGCGCATTACGCATGATCAACCGCAGCAGATTATCAATCTCCCGTTGCGCGTCGGAAGAGTCTGCCCGCCCGTCGAGCGGAACCGCCGTCCAGGCCGTCACCACCGCTTTGCGGGAGTCCCCGCCACGCTCCCATGACTGCGCCAGCGCGAGAACAACCTGTCGTTTTGTGTTCGGGTCAAGCTCTGTCAGCAACAACTCCTGCCAGGCCAGCCGCGCCTCTTTTTCCTGTCCGGAAGCGACAAATGCCTCCGCCTGGAGGAATTTGCACTCTTTGTAACGAAAAATTTCGCGTTGTCTGAGGAGGTTGCCGCATATCTGCAATACCGTTTCATAATTTTTCATTGTCATTTCAAGTTCGGCGATATGAAAATAGAGTTCACAGGTTGTCGGCGCGTTGTCAAACGGCGGTTTGAATCTGTTCAGAAACTCCAGTTTCAATGGTGTTGATGGCAGATATTTGAGCATCACAGTCAACTCTTTTGTGTCGAAGGATGAACGTTTCAACAATCCCCGCAACAACTTTTCCTTATCGGCCTGCCCGGGAATAAACGAAACACACTCCAACAATAGCGGCACGGTTTCACTGCTTTGTAAATGATGCGTTAATGACCACTCTCCCAGTGCGAGATAATCCGCAGTATCCGCTTTTTGCGATTCATACAGTCCGAGCAAATGTTTGGCATAATCAAATCCCTCCGGTGCACCCGGATACTCCGTCAGCAGTGCGCGGATACATTCCCCGGCAAACCGCGTATCGCTGTTCATGGCACAGGGGATCGCGAGTTTCAGAGCATCACGCCGTTGTATGGCAGAAAGCTTTTCAGCTTTTTTAAGCAGAGACTTCAATTCTGCCAGTGCGCCAGCTTCATCCGCACATCTAATTTTCGCCTGGGCCAGGAGGATAATCATGTCCGTTGTTTTATTCAGTGGCCGCAACAAATCAACGCATCCGTCAAATTTTCCAGCCTGATATAGACATTGCGCTGCACGAAATTGCGCGTCCCGCCGGTGATTTTGTTCTTTTATCAAACCGGACAAATTCAACAATGCCTGTGCCGCCTCCTCATATTTTCCGGCTTCGATCAACAGATCGGCGTAATCCCGGGTTGCGGCGGGAGCGTCCGGACTGTCAGGAGCCAACGCGAGAAATCTCTCCAACAGATGCATCGCCTCCGCTTTTTTTCCGTTCAATAGGGCATTTCGGGCCACAATCAACAGGAATTGCGGTTCCCGAATTTCAGCATTCTCAGCGGCAATAACGGCAAGAGCATCGTCGATTTGGCCAATTGCCGAGAGCGCGGCAGCATATCGAAAGCGCAAAGCCGGATGCTCATTTTTCTCGAGCGCGAGAACAACATCGTGAAAACGCCGGTTGCGCAGCATTTCGTCAATCATGGCAACCTCCACATCCTGGCGCGGCTTGATTTTCGTCGGCAGACGCAACTGATATCCCAGCAAACGCAAGGTTGTGCGGCAATAATGCAACCGGTCGCATAAGTCCTGATATTGCGGATGCTTCGGAGTCAGACTCTTGACCGCGCGAAGATAATATTTTGCCGCCTGCAAAAACGCTTCGGCCTTGCCTCGTTTGTTGTTACACCGAATGCCGATACCAACATGTTGTTCTCCTCCAAGAATCAGCAGCATGGCCGCGCCTTCGGGCATTTTTCCTGACGATAACCAGATTCGCGGATAATAGTGTCGTAATATCCTGCGAATCAGGTTCAACGGTTCCTGATATTCGCCGTTTAAATTGAGATTTCTGGTTCGCAGCATGACGATTTTTATGGCTATTGCCGGATCACCGCCGTCTTTGACGTACGCCAACAGCTTTTCCGCTGCATCGGACAATCTCTGGTATTCCGGTATGCCGCGATATTTCCAATCCTCGGCGCGACGGATCAACAACGCGGAATGGTTGAGCAAATCTGCCGTCAGCCAGTTTTTATGAGCGGCTATTTCCTCCGCTCTCTTTACTATTTCCTCCCGTCTGTCTGGATTGGTGCCAGTGATGTATTCCTGCATGGCCAGCAATTTATTCCTCTCTGGAGGAGACAGCGTAATTTTATTTTTCGATGCCAACAGATCGGTTATTTCCCCGTTGCACTCATCGAATTTTCCCTGCAAAAACAGACGTTCAGCCGATTGGAAATCGGCACCAAGAAGCGTTCCCGCGAAGATGAGAAGAATAAAATACTTCATTTGCACCACACCGCCAGATTGTTGATTTCGTATGATACCGACTTGATATTCCGGCTGAGAATACCGTCAGGCGCAAGAAAACGCAGACTGCGCCATGACAACAAATTAATATCGTCAAGCGGCAATACCACCTGGCGCCACCTGTCCAACGGCACGTGCGTTGCATACAGACGGTTGCCCAACGCAAAACGCAACGCCGCGCCATTCATCCGTTCATGGCTTTTCAATCCGGTTGCCCGCGCATAAACATCAAAACTTAGGTAACACGCGCCTGCGGGAACGCTCTCCAGCATCAGATAAACGCTGTCGAAACGGTCGTCAGCATCGGCATTAACCCGATGGGTAATGACAATACTCTTTTTTTCCTCGGGGACAAATTTATGGAAACCTTCTGTTACTTGTGTCGCCGGAATCCTGGAAAAACTCGCGTTGTGTCCGTAGCTCGCGGCAAAACTGTCCGAACGACGCAACGGCATTTTTTTCAAATCATCGGCTGCCTGCGGTAAAACGTATGAAATCGCGTAGTGATCAAACACGATTTGCTGCCTGCCCGGGACACCCCTGTCGGCAAAAAATTTAGCCCTCATCTTCCGTGCGCCCCGACGAACAAGACGGATTACCGTCAATTCCGGAAATACTGCGGCATAACGGAACAGATTATTTTCAATAACCATACTCTGCGTTTCCGTTTCCAGCTTGGCCGCCAGCCCCGCGAACGGCGAATTCTCCGGCAGGAAACCGTTTTCGATAAAGACTTCGGTCTGTCCGCTCCAGGGAATTATCGCTGCCAACTCCGCTTCTTCCGGCACGGGAAAACGCCTGGCAACCACAATGGTCGCGATTCCCGGCGCGTTATATGCGGCGGCAACATTACCGAACAACAGCGGTTTTTCTCCATGTTTCGGGTAGAGAGTCGAGGAAAGCCGATGCGGGTTGCCCTCGAACAGTCTGGCCGTCTGGCGCAATGCCGATAATGCCGGATACGCCGTTTGGAAAATCGTGTCATAAAACTTTCCGCCAGTCAATATCCCGGTTATTTTGACACCGGAACCACCCCCGCCAAGCCAGTCAACAATCTCTCGTCCCGCCTGCCGGAGATAGTGAAGCTGAAACCCGTTTCCCATGTGTTCGCTTCCCGGCGCCGGATATTTGCCGATGTAAGTTTTTCCCTTCTCGTAAGCGGTGATTTCCGGCAGTAATTGACGGTTCTCGCTGTAGCCGGGCAGTTCGCATACAACCGTATCTTCGGGCGGAGCCGACGCGCTGAAGAGCGCGTGAATGTCCGGCGGCAGTTGCTTTAACTCTTTGGCATCGGCACATAAAAACAGCTTTTCTCCAACTTTGTTGATAGCGCTCAATTCGGCGGCATCAAACGCCAGCGTTGCTTTGCCGTTGTTACGGATTTGCAGTATATTTCCAAACGGTTGCATCGTATCCCGCGGGACTACCACCTCCACCAGTTGTTTGGAACACGGCAGAATGGCATTGTAAAGCCGCTTGCCATTCAACACCGCCTCGAACGACATACTGTGGCGATTCGCCTCTGCCTCCGTTCCCACCACGCCAAGCAACAAGCGCAAATGTCCCTTAAAATTACGAGGCAGCAGTTCATCAAGAAATACGGCGATGCGCTGGTTGGGTTGTAACGTCTGCGGCCAGTCTTCGGTTTTGCGGACAGGGATAGTTGATTTCATGCCGGCATGAATAATAAACTCGCCTTCCGCGAGCGGAGCACAATTGTCGGTTGGGATGCCGTCGAATCTACCGAAATGTATCGGCTCCATATCGTTGTTGCCAATCCCGAGAATAACTGCGGCCAACGGGTTCGCGCCACCCGGCAACCGGGAAATAAATCCGGCTCCGCCGAGATCGTAGTCGTCAGCGAGCGTGGATAATCCCTCGCCTTCAGCGATACTGTAACCGGGCAGATAACGATAATAGACCTGAAGCATCAGCGCACACAAGCTGGTGCTGTAGATAGTCAGGTCAGTTTTGTTTTTTACCTTAAAGCTGTTGTCTCCGCCCGGCATCGGCCAACCGCCGTCGGACTGTCTGGCCTTCAGCAGTTCCGACTTGAGATTGTCATTCCAGCTTCGCCAGCGTTTGCCCCGTCCTTTTTCCTCCTGAAACACCGACTGCGTCTGATAGTACCAGCGATACAGGGGAAATTTGCCGCTGTGCCGCCATTTGGGCAGCGCGACTTCACGCAGAAGCCGTTCTGTCCGGCGGGCCGGTGAACTGTTGCCTGCGTTCAACAGTTGCAGTCCCAGCAACCCGACCGGATTCATGTTGTCACTGGCGGCAAAACGTTTCATATTGATGCCTTGGGAAAATCCGCCCTTGTCCGCCTGATGAATTTTTATCAGCGCCTCGGCAGCCAGCATCAATGCCCGATCAAGTCCATCAACGGCAACGCCACTGTTATTTGCGGCAACCATTGCTTGAATATGCCAGCCCAGCAACGATAAATCACAGGCAGGTTCACCAACAACTATTTCTTTCAACAACGGATTGTCAAGCTGTTCCACTGGCGGCGGCGCTTGCGGAGAGTTGTCGTAGTTCAACGCGAACGAGCCGAACTTGTTCTGTCTGGCAACGATAAACTTCAGCCTCTCCTCAAGCGCGGCGCGCAAACTCATACTGCCGCTGACGGCGTAACCTTCCGCCAACGCATAGGTCAAAATCGCATGCCCGAAACCGTTTCCCGCATATTCAATGTTCGGCGTGTTGGCCAACTCTACCAGGAAATCACACCCCTTCCGAATATGTTCCGCGTACTTGCCGGACTGAAAATTTTCGCCATGCGCGAAAAACGCCAGCAACGCCAGCGCCGACAGTGCGGCCGCATCGCCGGTTTTGAAACATTCGGCGCTGCCCCAACTGCCATTGGAATTCTGTTTGCCTGCAAGGTACGCAAGTGCTTTCCCAACCGCTTTTTCGGTCAGTTCGCTGCCGCCATAACGCCTGACACCGGTCGCCCGGCGCTTCGCGTCTCCACGCTGACCGAAAGAAGCGCCGATCCGGTGTCCGGCAGGCAGTTCACCCGTCGGTAATCCGGCACGAACACTGCCGATCGCGTCAAAGGTCTTGATGCCGTGTTCGATACGGGTAAGCTCATACTTTCTTTCGGACGAAATAGGCTGGAGAACGGCAACCGCCGCTTCTGCTTTCGGGGTAAACTCTTTCATGGCCTCCCGTGCCATCTCGGTCGCGCTGCGGGCTTCGGCAAGCGTCTCGATGGCGGCCGACTTCGCCGCGCCACCACTCGTCGGCTGCTCGGGCAATACCATCTCTTTGGGTTGCGGCGGCGCAAAGTCGCTGACATCAAGCGTGATTTCTACCGGTGGATTCCGGCGTTCGGGCTGGTCAAATCTGAAAAGTATCATCGCACCGAAAAGTAATAAATTCAGCGCCAGGGCAATAAATACCTCCCAGCGAAAAAATTTTATCCGGAAAACATTCATCTTTCTCCTCAATCACTTTCGCGTAACAAATCCAAAACTTCCGAATCCCAATCTCTTGGACGCACTATCAACGGCAAAAAAATCAAAACTTTTCTAAAAATAGCTTGCATTTTGGAAAAATCCACTTTTATTGCATTAAGCAATTTTGATAAACGTGGAGTGGAACATGCGTAAGCATCTGTTAATTGTGTTGTTATTGGTA
>JAGYNC010000110.1 GCA_018400135.1 Victivallaceae bacterium | reverse complement strand
TGAGATTGCCGAATCTGTTTTTTTGAGCGAAAGCCGGCTCAGTCATATGTTCAAGAAAGAGGTCGGCATCAGTCCGATAAATTATCTGAACCGTTTTCGGATAGATAAAGCCAGGGAACTTCTGAAAAACACCACCATGAGCATCACCGACATCGCGTATAATGTCGGTTTCCAGAGCCTGCCGCACTTCAACCGCATTTTTAAAGACATAGCTAAAATATCACCCGGATCATATCGAAAAAGCAGGATACGTTAAAAATAAAGCTGAATCCGCGTAGCTGTTTTCTGTTTTTTCAATTATACTAACCCATAATAAATTTTTTAAGGGATAATTTTTAGCTATGAGTAAATCTGTTCTGATAATCGCCGCGCATCTTGATGACGCAGTAATTGCCGTCGGCGGCATCATTGGCAAATTAGTGAGAAACGGTTGTCGAGTGAATGTCGTATGTTTTGGTAATGGGGACGAGGCTTTTACTGTTCCGGACGGACGGGAAGCCGCAATAATCAGATTCAAAAATGAAGCCGTGAAAGCCCATGAACTGCTCGGCGTGAGTAATTTTGAGTGTTTCGATGTTCCAGACTTCGGTGTTCAGCAGAATCGCGATACCTACCGTCAATGTATCCGTTCCATCCGCAAATATAAACCTTCAATAATTATTGGTCACTACTGGGCGGAATATTTTCAGCATCATGAAATGGCCACGCTAGCTCGCGATGCCTGGTTCCAGGCCGGGTGGAACTGTAGCGCCGATCTTGGAGCACCTTGGACGGCCGGGAAATATTACCACTATGAAGTGCTTCACGACCTACCTGAGCCGACCCATCTCATAGATGTTTCAGATACTTTTGAAAACAAAATTAAAGCATTCAAAAAATTTGTCACCGCAGAAGAACATCTTGGTTCGATGGCTGAACAGTTAAGAGCCCGCGCCCGTCATCACGGCAGCAAAATCGGCGTTGAATATGCCGAAGCCCTTAAACAATCATTTTTCACTCCGCAAACAATTAATGATATTAAGGACTTGTTTTAATGAAAAATGTGATATTCAATTTTACTGTTGATGATATTTGCCTGGAAGGATATTCCACCGAAAATCATCTGAACAGTATCTTGGATTTTTGTGATGGAAATAATATAAAAGGCACGTTATTTACGGTTCCAGTTGCGGATGGTGTAAGCCTAGAAAAACGTCCCGGCTACATCAAGGTGTTGAAAGACGCGATTAAGCGCGGACATGAGGTGGCCCAGCATGGACTTGAGCATGATCGTTTTGAAATTGGAATTCCTCCCGAAATGATTATGATGTTGCCGCACGAAGGCCCGGCAAGAAAATTTCTGGCGGAAAACCGTAACAGGTTGGCGTTGGAGCATACTGTTAAAAAAATTCGGAAAAAACTTAAAACAGGCAAAGATATTCTTGAACAAAACCTGGGTATCGAAATAAAAGGCTTTCGATCTCCTGCTGGACAGAACTGTCCGAATATGTATAAAGTCCTTGTTGAAGATGGTTATCTTTATGACAGTTCGGAGATTTTCCAAAAAGGTGGGTGGGATTTGCTTAACGATATTGATGAACCATGGCAGGAATTTACTTGGGAGCGCTTTTTAAATGTGCAGAAAGGAGGTTCGATGCTGGAAATGCCGATTAGTGCTGATTACGTATGGTATTTAAAACAAGATAAATATAACAGAGCCTTGGCGTTGGCAAAGCACGATTTTAATTCTTGCATGGAATCCGGAGTGCCAATGACTCCAGTTTGCCATGTATCCCCAATCCATGAGGGAGATGAGGGTCTTGGCTTCAAACTCTACCGTGAATTATTTGAATACATGAAAAACACAAATTGCGAAATTATTTCTGGAACCATGTCCGAAGCATGTAAAAATATAAACATATAAAAAGTGGTACTTAAAATTGTTGAAAAATGATAATATCGATACAAGAAGTAAGGCTAAAATTACTTCCTTTGAATCAGAAGAATGTGGCTCTTTCGGAGATGTGCTTGGGCGGCGTTGTAGAAATGGCAAACTCAAAATAGGTTTACTAGGTTTGGGTTACTTCGAGTACTGGCGAATGTATCCGCAATTGGAAAGAATCGTAAAAAACGATTTGGAAGGCGTTTGTCAAAAACTGACTGAGACGCTTGGCGACTGCAAGCTGATTTATCCCGGCATGGTTGACACCCTCGACCGGGCGGAAGCGGTCGGCGCGGAATTTGCCCGGGAACAGATCGACTTGCTGATCATCGTTGAAGGAACGTATATCCCGGATTTCATCACCATCCACGCCATCAATCGTTGCGGCACCAAACCGCAACTGGTTTTGTTCAGTTCCCAGACCGGCCGCGATGTCTCACCAAAAGACAATTACGTGGCGACGATGCGCAACAGCGCGCTGATCGGGATTTCCCAATTGACCGGTTCGTTCCGCAAGATGAAACAGGATTATGAAGTTGTCGTCGGTGAAATTAATGAGTCACGTGCCTATCGGGAAATCAAAAGCATCGTCAATGCTTATCGTAGTGTGAAAAGACTGAAAACCAGTACTTACGGCCTGATCGGGCACGTATTCCGGGGCATGTATGACCTGGAATTCGATACCGCCAAAGTAAAAGGGTTCTTGGGTCCCGAAGTGATGACTGTTCAGGCGGAACATATTATTTCTCTTTGGGAAAAGGTCTCCGAAAAAGAAGTCCATGCCGAGGCAGAAAAACTTTTCAGCCGCTTTGAACACAAGAAAATTGATCTTGATGACGTCAAACGTTCCTGTCGCGTCGGTTTGGCGATGAAAAAACTTCACGAAAAATACCAGCTTGACGGACTGTGTTTTCTGGGACAGCATTATATCGAGAAAATGACCGGGGCACCAGCCAGGATGGGTGCCTCCATGATGTTGGAGCATGACCGCGTAATGGTTGCCTGCGAAGGCGATATCGGTGGCCTGGTGATGATGCAACTGCTGTATGATTTCACCGGGAACACTCCGTTCCAGGCGGAATGGGGGCAGTTGGATCACAAGCATAATGCGTTGTTTCTGCTGGGACACGGCATTGCCTCGTCTGAGTTGGGGCTGAATCCGATTTTGACTTGTTCGCCGGAGGAATGGGGTTTCAAAGGCGGCGGGTTGAATTATGAAATGATCATGAAACCGGGACCGGTAACTATGGGGCATTTTCTTAACGTTGGCGAAAGCTGGCAGATGTTGATTTCCGAAGGTGAATCGATTGACTTCCCCTGCTTGCCATGCGATGAAATTCATGCCATGATACGGGTTGACGCGCCGATTGAAGAATATGTGAAAAAGGTGCTTGAAAAAGGCGTTGCCCACCACCTGATTGTTGCTCATGGCAGCGTTGCCGAAGAACTAAAAAAAGTTGCTCGATTCATGCGTATTGAACATGAGATTATTAAATAGGATTTGCACTCATGATTAAAATCCCCCAATTTGAATTTGAACGGAGAATTGAAAGAGTCCAAGCGGAACTGGAACGTAGTGGTATTGATGCCCTGTTGGTTTACGGCGATGAATATCGCAAAGAAAATTTACGCTATGTTTGTAATTTCTGGCCGATCTTCGAACGCGCCGCCTGCTTCATTTCCCGAACGGGAAAGCCGATTTTAGCCGGAGCGCCGGAAGGCGAGATCTACGCCCGGGAAATGTCCGCATGGAGCGATGTCCGGAACGTTAAGGAATTCGCCTGCGTTTCCGTTCCGGAGGAGATCGATTATCCGCTGGCATCGTTTTCGTCATTCGCGGAAATTCTGGGCGAAGTCCTCAATGGCGGAAAAAAACTGGCGATTGTCGGTTTGTGGGACATCCCTGCACCAATCATGGAACGCATTCGAAATGCCGTGAAAAATATTGAAATTACCGACGGGTCCGCCATTATCAATGACTTGCGCATCATCAAGACTCCGGCGGAAATCGCCTGTCTGCGCGAAGCCGGTCGCCAAGCCTGTGTCGGCTATGAAGCATTACTGAAAACAGCAGTTCCGGGCAATACCGAAGTCATGGCGGCGGGAGCCGCGGAAGGCGCGGCGAGAATGGCCGGCGCCGAAGATATCAACTTCACGGTTTTCGGCAGCGGAAAACGCGCCGCAACCGTGATTGGGCGGGCGACAAACAAGGTTATTGAAGACGGGGATATGGTGATGGCGGCGCTGGCGGTTCAGTATCAGGGCTATGTGGAGACTGTTGAATACCCGTTTGTGGCGGGCAAACCGCGGGATGGACAAAAACGCTTTTTGAACGCCCTATTTGAAGCGGCGGAAGTACAGCAAGGCTACCTGCGGGCAGGCGTGGTCGCGGGCGATATGGTTCGCGCCGTCAGACGGGTTTTCAAAAAACATGGACTTTCTGAATACGACGTTTATCCGCCGATGCATGGCATCGGCCTGGCGGAGGCGGAATCGCCGTATCCGGATGAAAACGCGACATATAAATTGCAGGCTGGGATGTGTGTCAATTCAGACATAAGTCTGTTCGGGCACCCGGACGGCTCGAACCGGATCGAAGAAGGTTTCGTCATTACCGACAAAACCCCCGAATCATTGACTCCGATGATCAGAGAACTGGTATTGACATCTGCTCAAACAGCAATCGGGTAATCTTGATCAGGCAGGAGAATTGAATTTATATGGATAACCAAACCGCTTCAAAAAAATGGTTTGAAAATGCCCGTTTAGGGATGTTTATTCACTGGGGACTCTATTCCATTCTGGGACGAGGGGAATGGGTTATGCGGAGAGATGGCATTCCCGCCATCGAATATGCATCACTGGCGAAAAAATGGGATCCACTGCCATTTGCGCCGGAATTGTGGTGCCGCGCTGCTGCCGAATCTGGAATGAAATATGTCGTCCTGACAACCCTGCATCATGATGGGTTCGCGCTTTTTGACAGCAAGGCGGATTCCTTTAATTCGCTGAACACTCCGGCGCAACGCGATTATGTTGCGGAATTTGTTGCCGCATGTCGGAAATATAATCTTGGAATCGGATTCTATTATTCTCTAATTGATTGGCGTTATTCTCTTTCCGACAAAGATGAATCGCAGTGGGGAGCGGCAATGAAAGCACTGGCCTATGAACAAATTCGTGAACTCATGACCAATTATGGTAAAATTGATGTTTTATGGTATGACGGAGCCTGTGCGCCAGGAATTCCTCCCGAAATGGAAAATCGTATCGCAGTTTTTTGGGAATCCGAAAAACTTAACGCCGCAGTACGTTCCCTTCAGCCCCATATTCTGATCAATGACCGGTCTGGAACCTTGCAAGACTTTAAAACACTGGAAGGTGTAAATATTATTCGTCCTCCGATAAATTCCGAGCTTTGGGAAGCATGTCTGACACTTACGGACGATGATTTCAGTTATTGGGGACATTGCAAAAGCTCGCTTTGCCGCCGCACATCGGCACAAACCATCCGCATGATGCTCCATACCATCGAATACGCCGGAAATTTTCTGGTCAATATCAGCCCCGGGGCTGACGGCGTGATCCCATTCTGGCAGATGGAAATCTTGGGGGAACTAGGGAATTGGGTTCATGAAAATGCTGAAGCCGTGTACGAAATTGAGCGTACTGAAATTGCCAGAGAAAATCCGCAATCGCATCAAGGGAATTCCTGCGGTTTCTTCACCAGGCATAAGAAAACACTCTTTTTCTATCTTTATGAATGGCCGGGAACAGAAACAAAAATACCGTATCTCAGGGAAAAAATCGCTACAGTACGTTTTCTGAAAACCGGGCAATCCTTGAATTTTTCACAAACATCGGGGGGGGCGTTGACGATATCTGGTATGCCGGAATATTCTCCTGATAAATATTGTACCGTACTGAAAATGACAACGGCATAATTATAAATCATTCAGGAATAAAAAGTCGCCCTCCTGAATAGTTTCCACCGACAAAAGAAAACCTTAGAGTATAACAGGGAACTGATTCGGAAAAGTATTAAAATAAGGAGTCTAGACCATGCCAAAAGGAGGAGCGAAAACCTGGTACTTCCCGGACGGTTATTTGCCTGAAAAAATAAATAATGGAGCAATGGAAGCGCACGAGGCATTGATGCTGTTCAATGTCAATGAAAAGGATGCGGACATATTGATAGATATCTATTTTTCAGACCGTGATCCAGTGAAAGACATTGCCGTAAAAGTAGGCGCGGAACGCATCAAGACCCTGCGACTTGATTATCCGGCTGACATCGGCGGGCTGGAAATTCCGCCGCTGACGCAGTACTCAATCCGGGTGCGTTCAAATGTAAACATCGTCGCCCAGTTCGGCAGACTGGACACCACCCAGACCAACATGGCCTACTACGGCTGCATCGGATATAATGAATAATTCTAAAACAGCAGGATACGTTAAATATAGAGCAGAATATGTGTTGCAAAAAGAATTGAAATATCTTATAATACTATCGGGAAGGCATTAAGTAATAAAGCCAACAGATGAATAACAAAATAAGCCTGAATAAACCAGGCCATAAACAAGGGACTTTCAAAATGCCGTCTTACGAATCCTGGATATGGACTGAACTGTTAGCTTTCGATAACACGAAAAGCGACATGGGCGTGGGCAGCTACCTGAAGTTAATAGGATTTAGTCCAACTGGAATCTCACTGTTGCTTTCTTCTATCGACTTTGTCCTGCTCCATCCCGGCATGGAAGAGGAAACGGAACTCTTCCCGGATATCTGTACCCGTTTCGGACACGCACGGAATGAAAACCGTACACGGCAGAAATGGACTAATCATCAGCTCGGGGTACTCGTTTCAATTCTGAAAAAAAACGGTACAAAAGTTTTCTTTTCGATATTTTCTTCCTATATGCAGAATCGCTTTCACGAGGAATGGGTTAATTCCCATCCCGAAATGCTGATTTGCTATGATAGCGGGCCGAGTGCTGGAATCAATGTCATTGGCCGGCTTAATGATGGTACTCCATTCGAAGACTTTTTTGTCCCGAAACTTGCAAAGGTCATGACGGATTACAGATTTGACGGCTACCATGCGGCAGACGGAATGAGCTACGGCAATAAAATCAATGTTTCCGACCCGTCGGATACATTTTTCAATTTTTTTGTGGAAAAGTCAGGGATAAAGCCACCCCGAGTTCTTTCCAGAGATTCTGGGAATGCGCCGTCAGTCCTGAAAAAACGCATGAAATATTTATTCCTTTCCAGAAAAATCCGTGAAAAGTGGACCGAATTCTGTGTGCAGCGATGGGAAGAATTATTCTTGAAAACAACCGAAATGTTGCACCGATGTGACAAAGAAGTCATGATTAATTCACCGGGGCTTTGTGGCGTGGTGGATGGAATCTGCTTAAACGGAGTAGACTTGCAAAGACTTGCTTCTACGGGAATAGATTACATTGTCACAGAAAGCGTTGCCGCTAATCTTTTCCTTATTTATGGCGGACATGACCGTAACTTCGAATTGGCGGCTCAACTTGCCGAAATAAAAGTTTGCTTGCCAAGGGTAAAACAACTTTTCCTACATGGGGTGAAAGATGTTGTGGAAAGCTACGATCTCATCCGGCACGGAACAGCAAGTCTTATGCGTGAAGTTTACATGATGTCTAATCAATTCGTTTCCAGCGGCGGGAAACTGCACCGGGCAACCGAAGGACTCATGGTTTGCCTTGGCGATGGTCTCGAAAAACACGAGTGGCGGTTCCTGAAACGCGAATGGGATGCGGCCCGGTCGTTCAAACCTGTCCGCGCGGGCGAGTTAACATGGCTTTTTTCTCCAGACATTATCAAGCCTCTTGCCAGGCGCATCGCAGAAGGAGAGCGCATGGCTCCCCATCTTTTCATTGGTCGCCTCATGGAGAAACATAAATTCCAGGCCGTGGTCGCGGCCAATTTGAACGAACTTGAATCTACCAAAGGGCCATTCCTGATTCCATATTTCGATCTGCTTGATGCCAGGCGACGAGTCAAGTTGCTTGCCAACAGGCAAAATCCGCTGATTCTCTGGGGAGAATTTTTCAGAGAAGAGGCGCTGCCGGAAAAGGCTTCCGGCTTACTTTGGGAGAATCCATCCGGCAATCGAATTGGATGTGTTTTTCTGAATTTCCCGGTAAAAGAGCAAATCGCTCTGCTTTCCGCGGATGAGACTACTTCAGATATGCCATTCTCTGAATTCATCATGGGAAAAATGTGCATGGCAATGCGGGAAGTACTGGATTCCATACCTCACAACGGTGGGCTACTGGCCGCATGCGATACGACAACACGTCTGCTGGAAATGGAAAACGCAAGAGGCGACTCGCGTTGTGCACTCCTTTCAACGGAGCTTCATTATACGCGTCCGGCATACAAGCCGAATGTCCGGTATGACAAAATCGAAAAGGCAAGCAGTTTCCCCTATGGAGATGTTGTGATTCGCAGTGGTTTACTCTGCTGTTCCGATTGTCCACTTCGCTTGCCCCCGCACGGAGTTGCTGTCATTGATTTTAAGACCTGATTTCCGGTCGCGATGTAACTATGTTGGCTGTTGCAGGGTA
>JAGYNC010000011.1 GCA_018400135.1 Victivallaceae bacterium | reverse complement strand
CAACAATGTGCAAAATAGAGCAAAAATCGAGCATTCACAAACAGGAAAACGTTAAGCGAATGCATAACTAAAACCGTTTTGAAAAGGTTTGATTAGGAGCCAAGATGACTTATATCCCGGAGTGCCGTTGGAGAACATTGGGGCGTTGATGGACGCAATGGAGAAGTACTCGCAGTTTTTTTAATTTTTGAACGATATATTGATGACTCGCAAAAAAATGAATGACAAAAAACAACCAAATATCTTGTTGATACTAACTGATCAGCATCGTCTTTCAGCACTGGGATGTTATGGAAACACTCCATGTAAAACTCCCAATATCGACCGGCTGGCAAAGGAAGGAGTGCGTTTTGAAAACGCTTACACGACATGCCCTGTATGCACTCCGGCACGTGCCACCATCATTAGCGGACAGTATCCTCATCAGCATGGGATGACTTCCAACTGCGGCTACCATACCGCCGCAGTTTGGAATATTCCCGACCACCCCAGGATGTTGCCGCGCCGGTTGATCCAGCAAGGATACCGCTGTGGTTATACCGGGAAATGGCACATGTGTCCTGAGGAAAACAACCGGGAAAGTTTTAACTTGAAGGTGCCACACCACGTGCCCTCGACGCTTGGTTTTGAGGGACAGGATTTTATGGGCCACGGCGGCGGCGGCTATCGTTACAGGGAGTATCAAGACTATCTGGAACGCAACAAACTTGAACTGAAATTGGAACGCAATGTCAATTCCGCTAAAAACATCTGGCCTAATTTTGGAATTCAAAAGGGTGGCAAAGAGGCAACGGTGGATCATTTTTTGGCTAATAATACAATGGCATTAATTGATAAGTTCCGCGCTGCCGAGCAACCTTTTTTTATCTGGCATAATCATTGGGGGCCGCATGAACCGTATTATCCTGTGGAAGAATTTTTTGCTCCGTACAGAAATGTATCCATACCGCCATGGCCAAATTTTGAGTCTACTGCTGGGTTCGTCAATAATCAACACCAGATTAAAACACATCCCGATACGCGTAATTTGAACTGGGATTTACTCCAGGAGGCAATTCGCCATTATTATGCTTTTACAACTCAGATTGATGACCAGATCGGCCGTATTTTATCGCATCTCGAACAGACTGGAGCTTTGGATGATACCATTATCGTGTTCACTTCCGACCACGGAGAAACGCTGGGCAGTCACGGCGGAATGATGGACAAGGGATTTTCCCACTTCGAGGAAATACAGCGGGTAGGGATGATTGTTCGCTATCCCGAGAAGTACCGGCCGAAAGATTGTGCTCCTGGCAGCGTTAGAAGCGAACTTGCTTCGCTGATTGATATGTACCCGACTTTTCTGGAGTTATCCGGAATTCCTCCGGACCAACTTGACGCGCAAGGACTTTCTTTACACGGTTTGCTCGACGGCAGAGCTTCCTCGTGGCGCGAAGAGGTTTTTGTCGAGTTTTACGGACTTTATACGGGTACCACCATGTTCAGTTGCAGGAGCGGAGACTGGAAATATGGCTGGAACCCGAATTCCGTCGACGAATTGTACAACCTGGCCGATGACCCATATGAAACTATAAATTTAGCAACAGATCCCACAAAACGTCAGATATGCCGTAATATGCTGGAAAAAATCTCAAATCACTTGCCGGAATCAGGGATTCGACAGGTGTTGCTGGACAGTCTTGCGAAATTAAATCGGGTGGATTGATCACTGCAGAATAATATTTCAATTTCAAACTAAGTAACTGGTTTCTGTGATAATCAATATTTCAAGGAAGTAAGTATATGTCCAAATTAACTCACAAAGAACGAGCCATTCTGGCGTTGGAAGGCAGACAACCGGATTTTGTTCCTACTTTCGAGCTGGCTTTCCAGTTGACCGAGGAGGTTTTCGGAAGTTCGTTCAATCAATCCGTCGATTATAACAATCTTTCCGAACCCGACCGTCGCGAGCTTTGCCGACTCAACGCGGAACTATATCTGGCTATCGCCGAACGCTATGAACATTCGATTATCATGGTCGCGATTGCCCCTTCGACGGTTTTCCCTCAAAGAGCGCAGGAACTTGTCTGGACGATGAAGAGTATCAGGGATATTGCGCGACGGCGCGGCGAAGACTATCTGCTTGTTACCCATGGCGACACGACTTTGGAACTGCCGGAAGGAAAATGGCTTGAGCGGATGATCGAACTGTTGGCTGATAATCCAGCTCAACTGCACGTAGAAGCGGAAAACCGCATGTTCAGATCGGCATTGCCGCTTTATCTGGGACAATGCGGGTTCGACGGTTTCGCATTGTGTGCTGACTACGCCTTCAACGCCAATCCGTTTTTCGCGCCGGAACAGTTCGCGGAATTCGTGACGCCATATTTGAAACGACTGATTGCCGCCTATCGCGGCATGGAGAAATATGTCATCAAGCATTCCGATGGAAACCTCATGCCAATATTGGAACAGATTGTCCAGTGCGAACCTCATGCGATTCATTCACTGGATCCGCAAGGCGGCATGGATATCGCCGCAGTGAAATCACGTTACGGAGAAAAAGTCGCATTGTGCGGCAACGTCAATTGCGGTCTGATGCAAACCGGCACCGATGATGAGGTCCTCGCGAGTTGCGAGTATGCCATGCGGCACGGCAAGCCGGGCGGCGGATTCATTTTCTGTACCAGCAATTGCGTGTTCAAGGGCATGCCGCCGGAGCGTTACGAATTGATGATTGACTACTGGCGACGACACCGTTATTACTAAAGAAATTCTCGCGGGAGCAGAATGTTTTCGGGATTTTTCTCGCACAAAGGGGGAGAGTTTTTTTTGACAGGGTAACTGGATGTGGAGGATGAAGAAGGCAAAAGTAAAAATGGAAAATTGGGGAGGGAGGAAAAATTAAAAATTAAAAATTAAAAATGAGGAATGGGGAGAGGGAGGTTAACCACTAATCTTCACTAATCTAACACTAATGGAGAAAAGAGATTGACTACAAGAAGGCACCGAGAAGGAGAGAGCAGAGTGGCTCTCCTCTTTGTTTAAAAGTCGTTTGCGCGAATATGTGATTGCGAGCCGGCGAGCAATCACGGATTCGTGCAAACCTCAAAATTCCTCTGCGCCTCCGCGCCCTCGGCCTGCCTGTCGCGTTCGCGACGCAGACAGGTGGTAAACAATATTTCTCGGCTTAGTGCCTTGGTGCCTTTGTGCGATAATTTTCTCCCACGAATAATATGAAAACAGGGAGAGGGAGGAAAAATTAAAAATTAAAAATTAAAAATGAGGAATGGGGGAGAGGGAGGTTAACCACTAATCTTCACTAATCTAACACTAATGGAGAAAAAGGGAGAATAGGGAGTTGCTCACATAAAGGCGCAAAGAAAACAAAGACAGTAAAAATTTTATTACAAAGGAACGATAGAATATGGATATTAATCGAATTGATGTCGCGGTTTTGGGACTCGGGGGCATGGGGAAAACTCATGTGGAAGCCGCCAAGGCATCGCCTTACGTTGGCAAAATTTACGGGTACGAGCCGGAACATGAACGCGCCGTGTCACGCGGCAAAGAACTGGAAATCGAGACGACTTCGAATCTGGATTCGATTCTCGGGAATCCGAAGATTAAGCTGGTCTACATAGCGGCGATCAACGCTGTTCACGCGGAACTGACTGACAAGGAGCTGCGAGCCGGCAAGGCCGTTCTCTGCGAGAAGCCGATGGGGGAAACGCTGGCGGAGGCGCGTTTCATGATTAAAGCGGAAAAAGACACCGGCAACTTTCTCCAAATCGGCTTCGAGGCGCGTTATTCAACTCTTTACACCACGGCCAAGGCGTGGATCGATGCCGGACTCATCGGGCGGCCGGTGAATTGTCACTGCCGTTACTACTGTAGCGAATTCCATAAGAAAAACACCTGGCGCAGCAATAGTTCCGGCACCCTGATCGGCGAAAAGCTGTCTCATTATCTGGATTTGCAGCGCTGGTTCATGGGGGACGAAGTCGACGAGGTCTTCTCAATGAATTCACCCAACGTAGTCGACTACTTCAATCATCCCGACAATCATCAAATAAACATGCGTTTCAGAAACGGGGCGGTATCCAATCTGAATTTCATCATGTTTATCGGCGAGACCGACCACTCCGATCCGTTGCTGGAGATGATTGATAAACAATCCGACGACGGCCATCATCTGCAATATTACATATTCGGCACGAAAGGGGCGATCGAAACCGATGTCTTCCGCCGTCGGATTCGCCGCTGGGAATTCTCCGACTCGCCGGAACAACTAGTCAGCAAGATTGTTGAAACCATTCGCTTCCCGAAAGAAGAAGATCAGACATGGTTTCACAACGTTCATGGTCAGAATCTTCGCATTGCCGAACTGGTGGCGAAAGGAATGAAACCGGAGGTTTCCGCGAAAAACGCCTACGAGACCATGCGGGTCGGATTCGCTGCCGAGATATCGGAACGCGAGAAACGCATCGTCAAAATCGCCGAGATTTGTTGAAAAAGAAATTTTCATAAGGGACCATATATGTCTACTCGACAAAAATTTGAATGTCATGTGATTTCCAATACGCATTGGGATCGGGAGTGGCTCAAGCCGTTTCAGGTTTACCGGATGCGTTTCGTCGACTATTGCGACAAGCTACTCGATATACTCGAGAACGACCCGGACTATAAACACTATCACCTGGATTCGCAGTCTATCACGCTGGAGGACTATCTGGAGATTCGCCCTGAAAACGCGAAGCGCGTGAAAAAACTGGTCAAGTCGGGAAAGCTGCTGGCCGGTCCCTGGTACGATTTGCCGGACATGAATATGGTGGACGGCGAGTGTCTCGTCCGCAATCTGTTGCGCGGGCATAAGCTCTGCAAGGAATACGGTGCCGTGATGAAAGTTGGCTACACGCCGACTTCCGCCGGACAAATCGCGCAATTGCCACAAATTTATCGTGGCTTCGGTATCGACTCGGCTTTCTTCTACCGTGGCATAAACCGGGAGACCGCGCCAACTGAATACATCTGGCGCGCGCCCGATGGCAGTGAGGTTATCGGTATTCGTCCTCCGCGCTTCGGACGCGGCAACTTCTGGGTACACTCTATTCTGCCAGTTGTCCATGGCGTATATTTTGATAAACTTGAGACCTGTGAGTACAAGTTTGAAGGAGGCGGGCAGCCTTTTCGCCTGGATGGTGAAAACGAAACCAGCTACATGCTGCTTTCGCCAAAACGTTATTATAACGAGCATGATATTGCCGAAAGATTCCAGATGCTACTCGATGATATCATGCCGGATATGACCACTACGCATATTCCGGCGTTCGACGGGCATGATCACAATTCACCGCACCTGGAAACTCCGCGCATTATTGCCGACATCAATCGGATGTTCCCGGATATTCACGCTGTTCACAGTAGCCTCCCGCAATATATCGATGCCGTCAGGGAAAGTCTGAAAGGCAGGAAAAACATCAAGACCGTGGAAGGCGAGATGCGGCATACCAACCATTCGGCACCGGGCAGCGCCCAGCTTTATCCCGGTTCTCTGACCACCCGCATTTATCTCAAGCAGGAAAACCGGAAAACAGAAAATCTGTTGTTGCGTCAGGCCGAACCAGCCGCCGTGATGGCCGCATCCGTTGGGTTGTCTTATCCCGAACCTTATTTCGATCTTGCCTGGCGATTGTTGCTGACCAATCAGTCGCACGACTGCATCATGGGATGCAGTGTGGACAAGGTGCACGAGGACATGATGTATCGCTTTTCGGAAGCTCAATGCATCGCTGGAGAACTGTTCAGACGTTCCATTGCCGAGGTGACCGGAAAAATAGACACACAGCAATATCCCCGGGATGCCGCCGTGCTGGTTTGCTTTAATTTTTTGTCGTCACCAAGAAACGCGGTTGTCAAAATTGCCGTGGATTTGCCGACGGACGCGGAAGGCGATACTCTACGCGTTAGAGACAATAACGGGCGGGACGTTCCCGTTCAAATGATTAGCGCCAATGCTTTGAAATGTTCCCTTGAGAGCGAGGGATTCATGCTGGGGATGCCCGTCCGCCGTTATGAAGCCTACGTCCATGTCAAGGAGCTGCCGGCTACCGGGTATCGCACCTTGTCAGTAGCATCTGCCTCGGTCGCTTTATCGCCGCAGGATTCGCTGGGGAAATCCGATAATATTCTGGAAAACGCTTATCTGCGCGTGGAATTCAATACTGACGGGACTTTTGATATTACCGACAAGGCTACCGGTGCAACTTCTTCCGGACTTAATTATTTTGAAGACCGTGGCGAAGTCGGCAATGCCTGGGTGCCGAAACAACCTGAGCACGATCGAGTTGTAATCTCGCGCGGGGGTAAGGCAACGATCCGCCTAGTTGAAAACGGGTCGTTGCGGGCTACCTTTGAGACCACGGTCAAAATGCGGTTGCCGACCGATGCCAGCAATGACAGCAGACGCAGAAGCCGCCGTACCAAAACGGTAGCAATTGTTTCGCGGATCTCGCTCACCAAAAACGGCCGTGCCGTTGATGTTGAAACGATTATCGACAATACGGTCAAGGATCATAAACTGCGTGCGATGTTTCCAACCGGCATAGGCAAAGCAGAATCTTCGTTCGCCGCGACACCGTTCCATGTTGTCGAACGGCCGATTAAAACACCGGATGGCAAAGGCTGGATTGAGCCGCCCTGGCCAATTTATCCCAATTCCGGCTTTGTCGATGTTTCCGACGGAACGCACGGCGTAGCTATTGTCAACCAGGGATTACTCGAATATCAAGTCATTGACGATTCGGAACGCACGGTTGCTTTGACGTTGCTGAAAGGTATCTGGCAGCGCGGCAACGGCGGTGGAAAACCCTGGCCTGATATCGGTTATCAGTGCCTCGGCGAACACCGGGTTCGCTATGCCGTTTATCCGCACAAGGGGAACTGGCAGAATGGCAACGTGTATCAGCAACTGAACGAACAGTGTTCGCCGGTGCGGGTCGCGCAGTGTGCCGGCGGCTATGCTGGAAGTCTCCCGCCTGAACAGAGTTTTCTGGAAGTGACACCGGATATAATTCAGGTCAGCGCGGTGAAAATCGCCGAGAACGACGACAAGAGCGTTGTGCTGCGGTTGTTTAACCCCGGCTCGCAAGCAGTTGATACCGCCATCACCTGGAAAGACCGCTTGAAGCAGGTAAAAATGCTGGATATGGAAGAGAATGCAATCGGGGACTTGCAACCCGACGGCAACTGCGTAACCTTAGCCATCGCACCCCATAAAATTGTCACTTTGTGTCTGGAGCAGGTGTTGTAATGGAAATACTGGCAGATATTCCCGACATTGGGAAAATTACCACCGATTCGGGGATGAAAGTGTTGAATAGCTGTAGTGATGGTCATTTTATTGTCGGACGGGACGGAGTGGTCTCGATAACCACCACCGGCGACGGCAAGGTCGAATTTATTGCCTTTGCGGATAGGACGATTGCTTATGTAAACAGTGCTCTCGGCTATCCTGCTTATTATCCGGTTTCGCCGGTGAAAATACGTCAGCCGTTGCGGGCAGTACTGATGGATTTGGACGGAACCAGCGTGCATAGTGAAGCGTTCTGGATCTGGATCATCCAGAAAACCACGGCATCGTTGCTTGATAAACCGAACTTCGAACTCGAAGAGGCCGATCTGCCGTTTGTTTCCGGACACAGTGTCAGTGAACATCTCCAATATTGCATCAACAAATATTGTCCGGACAAAACCGTTGAGCAAGCCAGAAAGTATTATTTTGAACATACCCGTTTTGAAATGGGTGAGATTATTCAAGGACACGGCAGAAAAAACGCATTTGTGCCGGCACCCGGCTTGAAAGAGTTTTTATGCGAACTTAAGAGCATGAAGGTGAAAATCGGCTTGGTCACCAGCGGTTTGTACGAAAAAGCCTGGCCGGAGATACTAGCGGCATTCAAGACGCTGAACATGGGCGATCCGAATGAGTTCTACGACGCGATTATTACCGCCGGCTTTCAGGTCGGAGCCGGTGCGGCAGGTACGCTTGGCGAGCTGGCGCCCAAACCACACCCGTGGCTCTACGCCGAAGCTGCCCGGATCGGATTGGGGATTGACTTCGCCGACCGGAATTCGGTGGTCGGTATCGAAGACAGCGGCGCGGGAATATGTTCTATCCGTCTCGCCGGTTTTGCCGCTTTGGGCATCGCCGACGGCAATATTATCGAAAGCGGCACCAGAGCGTTGTGCTGTCACTATGAAAACTGCCTGGAACAAATATTGGAAAGATTGAAATCTTATGACAAGCTAACCACAAAAAGAGAACGCGAAAAATGAACATTATCTATATTCACACGCATGACACCGGCAGGTATATTCAGCCCTACGGTTATGGGGTACCTACTCCCAACCTCCAGGCAATGGCCGAATCCGGAGTTTTATTCAGAAACTGTTTTTGTTGTAACCCGACCTGTTCTCCAAGCCGGGCGGCCATGCTTTCCGGCAAAAATCCGCATTCTTGCGGCATGCTCGGACTGGCACACCGTGGATTCAGGATGAACGACTACTCGAAACATCTGTGCAACTATCTCAAGAGTCAAGGTTATGAAACAGCTCTTAGCGGCATGCATCACGAGGTGCCGCACGCGATGATGGATGCCTTGCAATACGATAACTTCCCAGGATCACTGGAACTTGACGACCGGTCCGATCGCGGCAACGCAATGATCGAACGCGATAGGTTGAATTGCGCTAAAGCGGTGGAATTCATCAAGTCCGAACGTCAGAAGCCGTTTTTTCTTTCATTCGGTATGTTTTCGACCCATCGACCGTTTCCGCTTAAATCCGAAGGCGTTAACCCCAACTATGTCCTTCCTACCGCGAAAATCCCGGACAACCCGCAAACCCGCCTGGACATGGCCGGTTTTATCATGATGGCCAAAGCCGTTGACGATTGCGTCGGAAAGGTTTTGCAGGCCGTGGAGGATGCTGGGATTGATGACGAGACCTTCATCTTCTTTACCACTGACCACGGAGTCGCGTTTCCCGCCAGTAAATGCACCTTAAGTGATACCGGAACCGGCGTAGCGCTTATTTTTAAATTTCCCGGGGAAAAGTTCGCTGGCCGCGTCACTGATGCTCTTGTTTCACATCTGGATGTGTTCCCGACTTTGTGTGACATCGCAGGAATCGCCAAACCGGATTGGCTGGAGGGACGATCAATTTTACCGTTGCTTGAGGGAAAAACCGACCATATACGGGATGAAGTGTTTTCAGAAGTTAATTTTCATGCCGCCTACGAACCCATGCGTGCCATTCGTACCGAACGCTACAAGCTGATCCGTCATTTCGACGACTACGACAAGTTAATATTGCCCAACATCGATGATGGTCTTTCGAAAGCGTTTCTTCTGCGACACGGTCTCAAAAACAGAAAAAAGAAAATGATTGAACTCTATGATTTGTTTTTTGATCCGGAGGAAAAGAACAATCTCGCGAACTCTCCGGAATATCGGAGCATTCTCGATGAGCTTTCCCATCGGCTTGAAAGCTGGATGAGACAGACCAGCGATCCCCTGCTCAACGGAGCTATTCCTCTCCCGGAGGGAGCGAAAATCAACCGTAAAGATGGATTGCAACCCGGAGACAAGGACTATGAGTAACAAGAAAATAAAGCATCCCAATATTGTGTTAATCTGTTCGGATCAACATAACCCGGAAGTCACGGGATGCTATGGTAACGAAATCATCGACACCCCCAATTTCGATCGTCTGGCTTCGGAAGGAATACGCTTTGATGCCGCCTACTGCAGCTCGCCGTTGTGTGTGCCCTCCAGAATGAGTTTTCTCACCGGATTGTATCCTTTTAAAAATGGTGCCACCAATAACAGTTGTATTCTCTCAAGTACCGTTATGACTTTTGCCCACGCTGCCGCCGCCGGCGGTTACCGGACCGTTCTTTCCGGAAGAATGCACTTCAAGGGACCAGACCAGTATCATGGTTATCTGGAACGAATCGAAGGCGATGTGGCGCCTTATTTCCACTACAACGGCAAAGTGCCGGCTGCGCCGCTGATGCCGGATCTGGGAAATATGTCAAAATCAACGCCAATGCTGCAAACCGGCAGCGGCAAAACCTACGTCCAGCAATATGACCAGGATGTGACGGACGCGACCTGCACCTGGCTCGACAACTACAGTCAGCAGGCAGAACATAAGCCGTTTTTAATGACTGTTGGTTTGTTCGCGCCACACTGCCCGTATATTGTCACACCGGAATATTATGAAAAATATCGGGATATTGTCGGTTTTGAGAATATCACGGCGGATGAACTTTCCGGTCTGCACCCGGCTCATCGCGGTTACATCAGACAAGTGAACCTCGATGTCGTACCCGACGAAAACAAGCGTCGGGCAAAGATCGCCTACTACGGGTTGGTCGATTTCACCGACAACTTGACCGGCAGGATTTTGCGCAGTCTGGAAAACAACAACCTGCTGAATAATACGATTATTGTCTATTTCTCAGATCATGGCGATCTTATCGGCGAACACGGTCGCTGGCATAAGGGCTGCTTTTTCGAGGGATCGGCGCGCGTGCCGTTGATTATCCGTCTGCCGCGCTCCGAACATGCCGGCAGAGTCGTGGCCGACAACGTCTCGCTGATCGACTTGTACCCGACCATTTGCGACTGGATTGGCAGTGAAGCCGACCACCCTGTTGACGGACACAGCCTTGTTCCCCTGATCAACGGCAGTTCGACGGATAGACCGAACCTGGTGAAATCCGAGTATTACGAGGGACCCCAAGGATGTCGCCGAATGATTAAGCTGGATGCCTGGAAATATGTCTACTATCATGATTACGAACAGGAAGAGTTGTTTAATCTCGATCAAGACCCGAGTGAACTTCGCAATTTGGCGGATCAGCCGGAACACGCGGCGCTGGTCGCCGAATTGAGGAAAAAAGTATTTGAAGACGGCTGGAATGGTGACATCATAGTCGAGGAAGATGAATGGAACAACAGAGTCGGATATAGTGGTAAAATTATGCGACAATTCGCACAGACCACCTGCGCGGAGCAAAACCATGTCGAAAACTGTCCGGGATACTGGCGTCGCGCTCAAACAGAAAAAATAGCAAACCATATTTCAACCCCATGAAAAAATCGAATATGACGCAGAAGAACAATTATCCACAAGACGAAATATCGCTGAATCGGCGTATTCCCGTGACCGGGAACTTCGATGTTGTCGTTGCCGGTGCCGGTATGGCCGGCGTGGCGGCGGCGGTAAACGCCGCGCAATCAGGATTGAAAACCTGTCTTATTGAATATTTCGGCAAGCCCGGTGGTATTCCCGTCAGCGGCGGCCTGGGCGTGATCAGCGGGTTCGATTCGCAAGCGGAACATTGTGTCGGCGGTTTCGCTTTGGAAATTCGCGAGGAAATGAGTGAGCAGGGAGGATTTATTCCGGATGTTCCGCGAGGCGCATGGGATGCTGAAAAACTGTCGTCAATTTTATTGCGGCATCTGCATGAAGCCGGAGTAACGGTCTACTTTTACACTCAGGTTATTGACGCATTGAAGAAGAGGGATCACGCCACTCATGTCATCATGGCATCGAAATCCGGCATCGAAGCGCTCGCGGCAAAGGTGTTCATCGACGATACCGGCGACGGCGATCTGGCCGTTATGCTGGGTTGTCGGTATGAGAAGGGACGCGATTCCGATGGTCTTACCCAGTCCGCTACCCTGGTGGTGAAACTTGGCGGGGTGGATGCAGCGCAGGCACCGCGTGATTTACGGGAAATTAATCAACTGTGGACGAGCAAACCCCGGAAGGTTCCGATCGACCATACCGTTGTGAACTATCTTCCCTATACGGGGCCATGTACCGTGGCGGTACTCAATATGCCGCATTTTATTAATTTCGACGGCACCGACAAGGCAGAACTTTCCCGGGCGCGGATTGAAGGAACGCAGCAGGCTGAAGAATTGCTGGAATTTTTTAGAAATGAAGTGCCGGGATTTGAAAACGCCCATATTATCGATACCGGAATGCAGATCGGGGTGCGTGAGACCAGGCGCATCGTCGGTAACTATACACTGACGGAAGAAGATGTTGTTGCCGGTAGAGATTCCGACGATACCATCGCCCGTGGGTGCGCGCCGATCGACATCCATAATCCGGATCGGCCTCACGGTAACTTCGGCAGTCCCGGTACGGAACATCTGGTTGTATCAAAGTCTTATGGAATTCCGTATCGTTGCATCACCCCGAAGTCAATCGATAATCTCTTCGTGGTAGGACGCGCAATTTCCGCGACTCACCGCGCACTGGCATCAACACGGTACAACGCAACCTGTATTGCTCTGGGACAGGCTGCCGGTTGCGCCTGTCGTCTGGTGATGGAAACAGCAAACACAAACAATATAGACGTGCCACACCTGCAACAAATTCTACGGGAACGCGGCGCCATTATTGAAAGAATCAAAAAATAAGTTAACCACAAAAAAGGAATTGGAATTATGAATATTCTGGTATTTATTGACGATCAACACCGTGCTGACTTGCTCGGTTTCATGGGGCATCCGATGGTAAAAACACCGCATTTGGATACTCTGGCAGCAAGGGGGGTATACTTCAGCAATATGTTTTCGAATAGCGCCCTTTGCGGACCGAGTCGTAATTCATATATGACTGGCATGTACAGTCGTTCCCATGAAGCGCAAACAAACAACGTTGAATTCAGACGCGAGTTGCCATCTTTGCCGGGCGAATTGCATAAGGTCGGCTACACAACAGCGCTGTTCGGCAAAAGTCATATTACCTCCTTCCTGAAAGCTCAATTTGATCATCATCTTGAAGACTGCCACTATCACGACTATTTGAAGCAAAAAGGATTGGCTGAACACAAGGTCACCCCACTCGAACACAAAAATTTTTATTCTTTCGAATCACAACTTCCCGATGATGAACATCAGGAGGTCTGGTGCGCCAACCGTACCATAGATTTTCTGCGTTCATCACAGGCCAGGGAAAAGCCGTTTTTTACTTGGTGCGCATTCGAGCGCCCGCACGCGCCGCATTGTCCGCCAAAACGTTTTGCCAACATGTATGATCCGGATGAAGTCGAAATTGATTGGGAAGGCTATCATCGACTTGAGGCGTCGCGTTTGATGAATCGCGCGATGGTGGAGGATTTCTGGAAAATCGGCAGTGTTCGCCATGATCCGTCCATATTTCAAAAAGCACTTTGCCGTTACATGGGATTGATTTCCATGATCGACGAACAGGTGGGACGCGTCTTGGAAGCTCTGGAACGGGAAGGATTGGCCGAGGAAACTATTGTTGTTTTTACTGCCGACCATGGCGATTTTGCCGGACGCTGGGGAAACATGGGAAAAAACCTTCCCGGTTACGATGATTTGTTGCGGATCCCTTTCATCTATTATGACCCGAAACGCATCGGCGACGGCGGACGTTGCGTGGATGGATTATATCAAAACATCGATTTGTTTCCGAGTCTCATGCAACGGCTGAAGTTGGAAACACCACCGACTGTTCAGGGAGTGAGTTTTATCGATGCACTTGATGGTTACCCTCAATCAACTCGCTCACATATTTATGCTGAGACACCGGCCGTAAAAACTATCCGCTCAAAAAATTGGAAACTGAATTTCTACGCTGCACATCCGGAGCATGGACAACTCTTCCGGCTGGGCGCATGTCCCGATGAAACCACCAATCTATGGGACGAACCGGCACTACAGCATATCAAGGTTAAAATGCTGCAGGAACTTACGGCCTGGATGGTACGTTGTGAATTGCCAACCGGCATTAGTGTGCTTAGTGGCGACCACATCCCCTCTTCTCGTTGGCACGACTGGCTGAAGAATCAACCTCGAGGAGCGGAAATCGGAACGCCATCAATTTCGCCGTGCCCCTACCCTTGTGCGCACGAGGTTAATAAGCATAAGTAGTGCCTGAACGAAAAAGGCTTTTTTCGTCGGCACTAATTATAAGTGCGCCATTCTGGCGCACCAGTTTTCTTGTTTTTTTACAAAAAACACTGTCGCGCGATGCAATACGACCGAATCAGACGAATTTCGCGAAATTCCGGACATAATTCGCCTGTCTTCCATTCAACATCTTTGTCATCAACAAGATAGCTGGTTATCTATGCCGCTTGGACAACACATTTGCGTGCCAAGGCGGCCTTGATACTTCGGGATCGTTTTTCGTATTCCCGTTCTTTCGCCTGCACAATTGCTCTTGGTTGTCGGGCGACCAGAATCCTTTGTCGAAGCTGCAACCTTTCAGTGAGGTTCGAAAACGGAAAAAATCTTTTCCCCGTGGGGAATCCGTTCCCCTTTCAGTATTCGTCTTTCAATTGAGGGATTCCATCGCGGGATTTGGGGTCGAATTCAATCCTGGAGTTTTAGTGGGCATGTGGCTGGTTGAAAATAAAAACATCGGGAACGCCGCGATGAACTTCAACGCGATGTTGCGAGCTAAACAATTACCGACAAACGACTTGGCTTATTTTCTGCCAGGCACTAATTAGACTGTGAGAAGAAAAACCGTTGGGCATGCGGGGCATGAACCCTAAAAGGTTTTTCGAACACGGTCAAATTATGGGTGAAAGATGTATCCTTCCATCTGTTCGAGTTTGGTTGTCGGCTTGATGTTTTTCCACTCCGGCGGCGGACGCCAATCAGGCGGCAACAAACACCCGAGAAACGCGGCAGCCGGGCCGATAGTTTCCCATACAGAAAATTCGTTCTGAGAAACGCCATAGGCTTCAATATTGTTAAAGCGGCGCCAAACCGGATAATGCTCGTCCATTAATTTCCCCATTGCGTCAAGGGAAATTTCTTTGCCTTGCGTCATCGCGTCAGGCATTAAACAGATATTAACACCGGAAAATTCATGATCGCTCCGCGCCGGATAGTTAAGCGCATAAACCATCTTTTTTGCCTGGTATTCCACCCAAAAGGTAAAAGTGTATTGCGTCAGCCCGGGCAAAGGCTCGGCAATGCCGTCGGCATATGATGGTAGTGATAGTACACGCACCGGAAAATTCTGACCGAGACCGGTGGTCAAGGTGCGTCCCATCGGATTGGCGCCACACACCCAGTCATTGAGCAGTAGAGCAGCATCCCGATATTTTTTATTACCGGTGATACGATAAGCAACAATAAAATATCTACCTTTATTGAACGGGATGGCGTTGCCCCACGCTATATTTTTAAAAAAAGGATGATCCGTTGGCCAGTTAAGGTTGCGATAAGCCAATTGTTCCTGCCATCCCAGCCACTGCTCAGTCTGACGCAGCATCTCGCGTTGATAGTCCCGGACATAATCAGGAAATGCTTGTTCATGTCCGAGCAGTTCGGCAAGTGAAAACGGCGTTTTGGGATAGGCGGTTTCCTGTAGAGCAATATCAAAACGTCTACGGTCGGCAAAGGCCCGGTATTTTTCCTTGTTGGTCAACAGATAAAGATTCAGAGCCGCTTTAAACACCAGCGCTTCGTCAAGTTCCGGGGGTTCGCGGAAAGTATAATTGTGTTTATTGTCGGAACCGGGGGGCGTATATTCCCAATGGTAAACGATCAGATTAGCCGGATTCACTGCATAGTCAAATGCTTTCCCGGCGGAATCAAGATAGGTTTCAGATAATTTTTTAGCACCGCATTGTCGATAGGCGCGTGCCAGCAATGCGGCATGGGCAGCGTACTGGATAGTACTGTTCCTGGTTGGCAACGCCAGATAATAACGCTGCGCGTCTTTCGCCGGATCGTATTCCCGCGGATGGCTATCTGCTTCCAGCCAGCAACCGACACCGCCTTTCGGATTATGAGCTTGAGCCCGAAGCCAGACGTTCACTCCCCAGGCGGCCTCGTCAATGATGTCGGGAATGCCATTGCCGGACTCGGGGATGTCTTGTTGGCCGTCGCTGAAATTATCAGGAAACATCAGGTAAGCGGCAAGCAGGTCTTCAACAACCCGAAAATGCATTGGACGGCGGTCGAAATCAGCCGCGTCCCACCATCCACCATGCACCTTCGGCAACCCCTGGTCAGTGGCAGTTTGTCTGACCACATCAAACGGTTTCAATTTTACTGATTCACCATCCTGATCCAGATAGCCGTAGCCATCGTCCCGGGTCGTCTGGTAGTCGGATATTTCCGGAGAAAACCCGCCGATCCAACTACTCAAATGTCCGGCGCCCATCGGCCAGCGGGTATATGGTGGCCCTTTGGCAATACCTGAGCGTTGATGATAAAGTCCGCGGATATGCCAGTAAAAAGCACGTCCAATTGCGTCGCGACTAACGGCAAAACTTCTTGATCTTCCAACTCCGGGAACATAAATATGATATGCACCGGGAATATCGAAACCGGAAAAATCCAGTTCGTAGACTTCCTCGCCATTGAGTGGAACCTTCATCCCGGCATCGCCGGTGTAATACTGTTCTTTGGAACGCAATCGGATAACGCCGGTAAATACCGGCTTCCCGTCAGTCCGGTTAATCAGATGAAACTTTTCACCCGCGTATTTTTTCAAAGGTAGCGGTCCGGCCGATCCCAACCAACTACCCAAGTAGGCATATTTCCGTCCGGCATCCGGCAAATAACCTACCTGATTTACCTTAATGGCTTGAGACACCACGTGGTGATCGTCATAAGTAAAATCGACAACTTCACCATTGCTGGTTGTCAACTGATAACTCCTGCCGTTCTGTAGCGGTTCGGAGAGTTGCAGATAGGTAAAATGGGCAACTTCGACGCTGTTGAGCATTTTTTCCTTATTGCCACTGCCCGTTGGCACGCGCATTTGGCCGACGGCATTGATCCAGTAGCCGTGTCGCGACCACTTGATTTTTTCTCCGGCATCGTCGGTCAGGGAAAAGTAGTCGGGATTATCGTAGTTCTGTTTTATGCGGGGACGATAATCGCTGATAACTTCGATAGCGCTGAAATTGTAATGAAAATCGTAGGACCATTCTGGAACGGCAATAACCTTCTCGTCCAGCAACCGCAGGAAATTACCGCACTCGATGCGAATGCGTTCCCGCATGAAATCGTTGTAATTACCCACAATGCAGATCCAGTCTTCAGTAAGAAAATGAATCTTCACTTCCCCTTGCACGGGGAAATTATACTCGCGCGGGGGAATGCGGCGTGGCACTCCGTGGGCAGAATCTCTTTTTGGCTGACGCACTCCCGTCATTTCTGCCTGGGATTTTATCTGAACTGGAGATAACGCTCCATCAAAAACCTTTACCTCATCAATTTTAAAACCAACACACTGGGCCCCTTCAATTTTGCCAAGAACAAAGTTGCCGAAATTGTTGAGCGGTTGATAGACGCTATCGTAAACCTCTTCTCCATCAATATAGAAATGATAACGTTTCTCGCCGGTTGCTATCGGCGGAGCCACCAGTGCGTAATGATGCCATTTACCATCAGCCAAACGCTCATATTGCCGGTGAGTGATATCTCCTGCTTTGGTGTGAATAACTCCCCACGGGGCATAAATAAGGGCTCCGGGTTTACTATAATCGGATTTTCCACAACCGAAAGGAACTGCGTGATAACTGTTTTGTTGCGGCATAGAGGCAAAACCACAAATAGTGAATCCTTTCTCTTTATCAAGAGGTAATACGGGACCGACAGCTCCATAAAGTTGTCCTCCCGCCGTTATCGGCCCAAAGCAACTATTATCCGATTCCTTCAGATGGACATCTGCCGAAAATGGATTATTCGGGTTCAACGAAGTCAGGTGATAATCATTGCCGGAAGAGTCGCTGAAATTATTGTTTAACTCGTAGTGTGCCAACAAACGCGGAAGAGTGTCGGCATAAAGGAATGAACCCGGTAACAACCACAGCAAGAGAAGTATTGAACGCATTATTTCCCTCCCCTCATGAAACATTCATAATTAGACCGTGCTCGAAAAGGTTTCGAGCCGGAAATACGAAATTCTACTCGCCTGTCGCGATACGGCGCGGGCAGGAACACAACATTATCATGTTTGAAGTCCTTTCTTCGAAAGGTCGTTCGAAAGTTCACTCTTCATTTTATTTTGCCTGCGCAAAAAAATCATCCATTTTATCATGAATCCAGAGATTCCTTAAACAGAATTTACTTTTAGCGAAGATAGAGAGTCAATTGCAAAAATGGCAACCCCGCCAGGATTCGAACCTAGACTAAGTGGACCAAAACCACTTGTGCTACCATTACACAACGGGGTTGAAATGGAAACATAAAAAGTAAATCTACTTTCTTTTTAGAAAAATTCCATTTAAAATTGATTTTTTTCAGGGAAAAAAAAATTTAAACAATTATATTCACTTATTCTGGATTCAATAAAATGAAGTTATCCTGTTGGCCCGAATGGCTAGCCGGATAAATCACGATAACCTATTGTAATCCGAACTATTAAAATTTAAATACCGATTAATCACGAATTCGGGTATACTTTTATTTTAGGTTTACGGCATGCCGGGACAACATAAAAACAATGAATGTAAGGATAAATATATGAACAAAGAGAATCTCCGCATTAATCCTTTCGCAAAATACATCAGAATTTCCCTGGCTGGTTTTGCGATGGGAGTGGCAAACGTCATTCCTGGGGTTTCCGGCGGTACTATGGCATTCATTCTGAATATCTATGAAGAACTGATTGATTCTGTGCGCAAATTTGCTTCAGTTGATGTCTTCAAGAAAGTATTTACCGGCAAATTTAAAATCCTCTATAACACCCTGCCCTGGCCATTTCTGACGGCGCTGGGGGTTGGAGTTGTTGTCGCCTTTGCCAGCGCGGCAAAATTATTTACCCGGTTACTTGAATCTCACCCGGAATTAACATTCGCTTTCTTCTTCGGCCTGGTAGCGGCATCAGTGTTAACGGTTCTGAAGAAAGTCACAAAATGGAGCTTTGGTCGATTGATTATGTTGATTCTGGGTGCGATAACCGCATACCTGATGGTAACACTGGTGCCAGTCGAAACGCCCGATACCTGGTGGATGTGTTTTTTCGGGGGGATGCTGGTTATCTGCGCCATGATTCTGCCGGGAGTGTCGGGTTCGTTTCTGCTACTGATACTCGGTCAGTATAAAAATATCTGGGGCGCAGTGGCAAGTTTAGCCTCGGGCAATATCACTACAGCGGCACTGTCAACTGTTTTCTGGCTTGGCGCCGGTTGCGTTATCGGGTTGGGGGCATTTGTCCATTTATTGAACTGGTTACTCAAAAGGTTTCATGATTTAACCGTTGCCACGCTTATCGGTTTTATGGCGGGGTCATTGTGGAAACTCTGGCCTTGGAAACAGGTTACCATGTACGCGATCAAGATGGACGACAAAGTGATGCCCAATCTTGACATGACTAATGTTGCATCTGTGGCGCGGCTGGAATTTTACAAATCCGGAGGAGCATCAGTTAAACCATTGATTGAAAACAACTTGTTTCCAAGCAACTGCGATGCCGCCTTTTGGGGGGCAGTTGGTCTGGCGGTTGCCGGATTTATTATTGTGCTAGCAACCGAGTATATTGCCGCGAAGCGTGGCAGCAACAAACTTGAAGGGTAAACGATGCATCCGATATTTCTGGAACTTGGCAACCTGACAATCCGCTGGTATGGCATCATGGCGGCGGCCGGTTTTTTAACTGCCGCGCTACTGATACACCTTAACCGAAAAAAGGCAGGAATGAATCAGGATCAGGCGGCAACGCTGGTTTTTCTGGCTGTTATTTGCGGTATTGTCGGTTCGCGTATTTTCTACGTAATTCGATTCTGGTCGCAATTTCGGGACAATTTTTGGGAAATCGTACGCATCGATCATGGTGGACTGGTGTTTTACGGCGGATTTTTTCTAACATTGATCGGGATTACTATTTATTGTCGCAAGCAACAACTTTCTATTATCCGGGTTATGGATGTCTGCGCTCCGGCGTTGGCCGCCGGACACGCACTGGGACGAATCGGCTGTTTTCTCAACGGCTGTTGTTACGGTAACCCGACTAAATCCATATTCGGGGTAACTTATCCTGAAAGTTCAGAAATATTTGCCCGTTACGGCGATGTGGCAGTGCATCCGGTACAACTTTACGAAGCAATTGCCAACATTGTTCTGGCGATTGGATTGTTTTATCTGGCGCGCCACGCCTGGCGCGGTATTGCCATGTCAACATATATCATTTTGTACGGTGTTATCAGGTTTATTGATGAATTTTTCCGCGGCGATCATCAACAAGTGCTGGCAGACGAGTTGCTGTCAGGTTCCCAAATCATTAGTTTATGCATTATCCCGATCGGGATAATGCTGTTGTATTACTTCTGGATAAATGAAAAAAAAACGATTCCAACTGATTGTTGAAGAAGATATGGCAGGACTCCGGCTGGATATGTGTCTATCCAAGCTGGTATTGCAAAGTTCGCGCTCATTTCTGCAAAAACTGATAAAATCCGGCTGTGTTCAAGTTGACGGCGAAGTGTGTAAAAATCAGCGACTTCGCGTTAAACCCGGCATGCAAGTGGAAGTTGAATTCGAAGAGGATGATGACACTATACCACTTGGCGAAAAGGTTGATTTATCAGTTTTATACGAAGACAATATGATGATGGTCATTAATAAACCTGCCGGCATGGTGGTACACCCTGCGGTAGGCAATTGGACCGGCACCGTGGTTAATGCACTGCTCGGCCGCTACCCTGAACTTGCCGACACCATGTCAACCAGCAGCCAACGTCCGGGCATTGTACATCGTTTGGACAAAGATACTTCCGGCGCGCTGTTACTGGCCAAAAATCCTGAATCACAGTGTAAACTATCCAAGGCATTCGCGGATCGAAAAGTTGCCAAACACTACCTGGCCATTGTCATCGGGATACCTAAAGAAACTCACGGGGAAATATGCACATTATTGGGCAGGCATCCGGTCAACCGTCTAAAAATGGCCGTTGTTACCAGGAGCGGCAAGGAAGCGGTCACGGTTTATGAAGTACTTAACAGCGGTACATTTGAGGGTATTCCTTTAAGCTTATTGGCGATCTCCATCCTTACTGGCAGAACCCATCAAATCAGGGTACATATGTCCACATGTGGTTATCCGATACTTGGCGACAAGGTTTACGGTGGGGGCCGGTATTTACACATAGAACGACAGATGCTGCATGCCTGGCGGATTAAATTACCACACCCGGCCTCCGGGGAATTGGTTGAATTTGAGGCGCCGTTACCGGAAGACTTTCAAAAGATAGTTAGCAAATTAAACCAACAAACGGAGCAACGTTAAATATGGACACAAAAAATTATAAACTTGAATTTTATGCGCCACCCAAATACATTGAGACAGTTAAGCAAGCCATTTTCGCTGCCGGAGCCGGAGCAATTGGGGATTACGATTGTTGTTGCTGGGAAACAACAGGCACCGGTCAATTCCGCCCCCTGCCCCACAGCAATCCGTTTATCGGCAAGCAGGGCGAAGTTGCAACAACTCCAGAGGTAAAAGTAGAGGTTATTTGTCCGGCCGCCGTGATGTCTGAAATCATTAAAGCACTGAAACAGGCACATCCTTATGAAACTCCGGCGTTTCAGTATTGGCCGGTCTGGACGGGGCAGAATGCGGAATGAAAAATGGGAGGGGCGATCAACTGCGGAGAACGAGTAGAGGCAACGCCAATCGTCAACCGATCTCGTCGCCGCTCTCCTCAACCGAAAGAGACGGAAAACAGCTGGAAAAACAGTGAGAGAAAGAATCTGGATTCCAACCAGTCCATTCACCCGACCTCGCGCCTCAGCGGGTGATGGTGTCGATAGATAGATATATGGTTATGGAGTATACATAGAAAAATGTTCTGTTAGTCCTGACAGAACGAACGATACCTAAGGAAAAATATGTTTATTGCACGTTTATTTGACAATCCACAGTTTTATATAATTTGGCTGATGTTGGTCATATTTTCCATTTGCTGTCACGAATATGCTCATGCCAGGGTTGCGCTGTGGCAAGGAGACCCGACCGCCGCCAACACCGGACATCTTACGCTTAATCCGCTGAAACAGATGGGAATCATCTCCTTACTGATGCTGACTTTTATTGGCATTGCCTGGGGCATGGTACCGGTTTCGCCCCAACTGATGAAACGTCGCCATAGTGCAGTTCTGGTTTCGCTTGCCGGCCCACTCACTAATCTCGGACTATTTTTCATCTTTAGTATCTTGTTGGGGGTACTGCCGGTGTTTGCCGGTGAAACGGCAACAACCGAATCAGCTTCTGCGGCTGAGACCGCAGGACAAATGTTTTTTCTTGGCGGCATGCTTAATTTGGTGCTTTGTATGTTCAACATGTTGCCGGTACCCGGACTTGACGGGGGGACGCTTGTGAATAGCTTTTTCCACCAACTCTATGCAAAAAAAGCCGAACTCATCAACTTGCTGTCGTTTGTAATGATTATTTTGTCTATTGCCTTTATTGATTATTTATTCCGGGCAGCGGGGTACGCCACAATTTTTCTCAGCAGTCAAATACACCGGCTGATAGCATAGCGGGAATAGACGCTTTATCCTAAATTAAGCAGTTGGCCGCAGTTGCCGTAGAAACGAGGCGGCGCATCAGCGTGAAAAAACAAAAAAATTAGTACGGAGTCTGACAGTGTACGATGAAAAAATATGGAGTGTATCAGACGTCAATAGTGCGATCCGCGAGTTGATAGAAAACAGTTTAATGCCTTTTTGGCTACACGGCGAGGTTGGAACACTCAACATACATCGTTCCGGGCACGTTTATCTGACACTGAAAGATAAACGTTGTCAAATGCGGGCGGTATTTTTCAATGGAGCACGTCAGGCCAGGTCAATTAATCTGCGCGTCGGCGATCAGGTTGAGGTTCTCGGGAAGCTCACGGTTTATGAAGTCAGAGGCGAATATCAATTTTCAATTAAGCAAATCAGGCCCGTTGGCATTGGAGACCTGCAGCGTCGTTTTGAAGAGCTCAAACGCAAATTAGATACTGAAGGTCTGTTTTTGCCGGAACGCAAAAAGAGTATTCCATTATTGCCGGAACGAATCGGTGTTATTACCTCGCCCGATGGCGCCGCCATTCGCGATTTTCTACAAATTATCAAACGTCGATTCCCTAATATTAGCATTATGATTTATCCGGCGCCGGTACAGGGAAGCGGCGCGGCTGAAAAAATTGCTGACGGGGTAAGATTTTTCAGTCGTAACCAAAGCGTAGACGTGATTGTACTAACACGTGGTGGTGGCAGCATGGAAGACCTCTGGCCGTTTAATGAGGAAAAACTGGCGCGAGCCATCGCCGCTGCCACGATCCCGACAATCAGTGCAGTTGGCCATGAAATAGATTTTACCATCTGCGATTTTGTGGCGGACCTGCGCGTACCAACACCATCAGCTGCCGCCGAGCTCGTTATTGGACGCCGCGAAGAGTTCGAAAAGCAACTTGTGCACGCCGACAAATATCTCAGACAGGCAGTGCAATCCCGATTGCTGGACTTGCGTCGCCGAGTTGAATCCGCTGCCGATAATTACGTTTTTCGTGAACCGGCTCATATGATCCATCAAAAACAACAATTTCTTGATGAGCTGACAAAAAGCTATTCGGTTGTGTTTGAACGTCGTCTGATTCAATTAAACAATCATTGCCGGTTGCTTCAACAGCGTATACATTCGGCCGCGCCTACAGCACTGATACGCGAATCCTCATTGAGATTGAAGAATTTGCGCCGAACTCAAACAATGGTTGCAACAAATTATCTTTCAGAAAGCAACTCGCTGCTCATGGCTTTTGATAATCGTCTTGAGGCGCTAAATCCACAGCGTGTACTTGAACGTGGCTACGCCATAGTCAACGATCCGGAGAACGGTAAAATTATTACCGATCATCATCAACCACCCGGGAAAAAGTTACAGGCTACTCTTGCTCGTGGCCGCCTCAATCTGCTCGTAGATAATTAGTGCCTGAACGAAAAAGGACTTTTATACAATAATTTAACCACTAATCTGCACTAATAGAACACTAATGAATCCTAAAAAGCAGGGTTTTTCTCTGCGTTTCCCGCGCCCTCGGCGCGGGATGTATGCGTTCTCCGAACGCATCAAACGAATTCTGTGAGGCAATGCTGATTGCGTTCGGAGAACGCAAGCCGACTCCGTACGACGGAGAGCGCCGGTCGCAGGCCGATGGAGGGACGGTCTCCGTGCCGTCCTAAAACATGCGTGCGATGCGCCAAAGTACCGCAAGCATCCTTGCTTGCGTTTCCTCCTCTCAAGCTGGAAGCTTGAGGTCAGACATCTGAATCTCTGTGAAAATATAGTGGCACATTAAATGTATTCACGGCACCGATTTTATGGGT
>JAGYNC010000109.1 GCA_018400135.1 Victivallaceae bacterium | reverse complement strand
GAAGTCAATCGAACGGTCGTCGGTATAAATTTTCTGGATACCATAGCCTTGTTCAGGATTAAAACGGAAAAAGTAAATCTCCTCCATATCCACTTCTTCCGGCAAATTGTCGAAATCGTGCCGATGCGGCGGATAGCTGGCGTGATTGCCGGACGGCACGAGCGCTTCGCCGATATAGAGATGTTTTGCCGGATAGGCATCGGTCAACATCAAATACGCGTCGCGCTGATAGTTTTCCTTGCCGATGTGCGCCTCCTTGACCTGTTCCGGCGTAATGACGTAAGGAGCGATATCCGTCATATCCGAAGGTGAAGCAGTCCAGGCAATATCAACGTTGGTAACTGCTTTGACTTCATATTTTTTTCCGCACGGAATGTAGACGGTATAGGGTTTGCCGGAAAAAACATCTTTGCGCTCCCCGACCGACTCAAACGCGAAACCATCGCCGGCGACTGAACACTTGCCGCCGAGAATAATCAGCGCCGTTTCCATACCGCCGGTTTCACTGGAGAATGTTTCATCCTGCTTCAAATTAATGATACCGAATTCACTCAACTTCAAATCACCATCGCCGATTTTGGCGATTTTGGTGAATTTACCTGTCTGCTTGTAGTGTTTCAAATATTTCATTATAACCATCTCCTTGTATTGTTTTCAAACCACTAATCCTCACTAATCTTACACTAATGAAGAGCGCTGACAATTTTTAATAATGTAGCGCAGACACTCTTGTCTGCAATTTTCTAAACTTTTTCTCTGCGCCTCCGCGCCTCTGCGAGAGGAAAAGTTATTCTATACGGTTTCGTGCCGTTATCGTCCGGAAGCATTTTTCCAGTCGTTCAAAAACTGCTCGATGCCGATATCCGTCATTGGATGCTTGACCAACTGTTCGAATGTCTCGTAGGGAATGGTGGCAATGTCCGCGCCCATCATGGCCGCGTCCACCACCCAACGCGGATTGGTCAGGCTGGCAACGATCACTTCGGTTTTCATGTCGTAGTTTCTGAAGATCGTCACGATTTCCTCTACCACCTGCATGCCGACGTGGCCGACTTTGTCCAGCCGGGCAACAAACGGACTGACATACGTGGCCCCGGCTTTGGCCGCCATTAATGCCTGGGACGCGGAAAAGATTAGCGTCACGTTGGTTTTGATGCCTTCCTTACTCAACACGCTGACCGCTTTCAAGCCGTCTTCGGTGATCGGCAGCTTAACCACAATATTGGGGTGGATACCCGCCAGTTGCCGCGCTTCGGCAATCATTTCCTCGGCTTTCAAGCTGATCGCCTCCGCGCTGATCGGGCCGTCGATGATCGAACATATTTCCTTCAATACATCTTTACTGCTTTTACCCGAAGTCTTGACCGCCTTGGCCATGTGGGTCGGGTTGGTGGTTACGCCATCAATAACGCCCAGCGAAACAGCTTCCCTGATCGCATTGACATCCGCCGAATCGATGAAAAATTTCATTTTTGAATGGCTCCTTGGCGCGTTGCGCCGGTTATTGAATATTAATACTTAATGTGTTAAGCTGTCCACGAATTGTTTTAACCACAGAGGACACGGAGACACAGAGGAATTTTGAAGTTCGCGCGAATCCGTGCCTGCTTGCTGCGCCGCAATCACATATTCGCGCAAACTCTTTTTCCGAGTATAAAACAGAGAAGCCTCTGACCCATCCTCGATACAGCGTTGCGCGAATGGCAGGAAAGCCGCCGGCGTTGCAACACTAACGCGACACTCCAGTCTCTCTTTCTCTGTGCCTCGGTGTTCTCCGTGGTAAATCCCTTTCCCGCATCTGTGTTCATCCGTGGTTCCTTCCTTCCCCCTGTTCTTCATTACCTTCATGCTCTTCATGGTGAAAATCTCTCTCTCCCTCATTCTTCATTCTTCATTCTGCATTTTTCATTCTTCATTATCTCCCTCCCTATCTTACCGCCGGAACGGCAAATTGTCAACCGTCAAAATGAAATTATTTGAGAAAATATGAGAAATAAAGATAAATTTGAATAAAATTGCAAAAAAAGTGTTGACAATAGAGAAACACGGTTGTATAATAGTTGAAAAGCAATACAACGGGCAACGAACCATGAAAACTTTACGTTCACTGGAAATACTGGATTATCTGAAAGACCGGCAAAGCTGTTCCATGAATGAGTTGAAGGAACGCTTCAACGTCTCCCAGGCGACGATTCACCGGGACGTGACCGATCTGGCGCAACGCAAGACAGTGCGGAAAGTCCACGGCGGCGTGGCCATCGTTTCGGCGGTACCCGGCGGCGAGAACGAGCCTGTCAATTCGCACTATTCTCAACGAATCAACAAGAACCTTGCGAAAAAAACCGCCATTGCCAAAAAGGCGATGCCGCATATCAAGGACGGCGACATTATCTTCTTTGACTCCTCGACCACGGTGTATCAACTGGCGCGGCAACTCCAAAAGGCCAACCTGGCGAATCTGACCATCATTACCAATTCGATACTGATTATCCAGGAGTTCCATTTGTTTCCGCCGCACTTCATTCTTATTTCAGTCGGCGGCAACTTCAACTGTCAACTCAATTCGTTTCTGGGCACAACCGCGATCGACAATTTGAAGCGATTGAAAATCAACAAGGCATTCATTTCCGCCGTCGGCATAACGGATGCAGGTGCCACCACTTTCCATGAAAACCACGCGGAATTTCTGCAGGAGGTAATGGTGCTGGCCAATGAGACTTACTTGTTGATTGACAGTTCAAAGTTCGGCAAAAGCGGCATCTTCGAGATATGCCCCGCCTCTAAGCTGAAACACGTGATCTCCGACCGATCGTTCTCCACCGATGCCCGCAACCGAAAAACCGCTAAGGAATGAAAAATTTGTTTTTAAAATTTTCCAAGGTTCTAATCTACAATAAAACAACATTAAGGAGACCATGCCACGATGTCTACCGTCAGCATCAGGATACCCGATGAAGAATTCGCGGCTAGGACATCCCGTCTACAATCCGCCTTTGCCGATGAAAAATTCGATGCGGTACTGGTGTTTTCTACGGAATCCGAGCCGGCCGGGGTCAGATATTTTTCCGATTACTGGCCAAGTTTCGAGACCACGGGAGTACTGATACCCAAAGAAGGGAAACCGGTTTTACTGATCGGCCCGGAAAGCATGACGTTCGCCCGTGGGCGTTCAAAGATAGAGAAAATCATACGTATCAAGGATTTCCGTGAATCATCCATGCCCGATTATCCCGGTTCCAGGCTTACTCAATGGACTGAAATCCTTGAACGGTTCCGGATAAGAAAACTGGGCGTTGCGGGCTGGCACATGCTTCCTCACTCCATATTCAGTAATATCGCGACGGTAATCGGCGAAGAAAATGTGTCGAACGCGGATGAAGTGGTAAGGAAAGTAACCATCAGAAAGAGTAAGGCGGAACAGGCTTGCCTGCGGGAAGCCGCCATAATTTCCGAACTAGGCTTCAAGGCCGTGCTGGAAAATATAAGACCCGGCATGACTGAAGTTCAACTTGCCGGCATTGCTGCCGGGGCAATGTTGGCCAACGGTGCCGAGGCTACCGGCTATCCCATCTGGTGCTGTAGCGGGCCGAATTCAACGCAGGCGATCAGTCGTCCCACGCACCGGAAAGTGAAAGAGGGCGAGATCATCCATTTTAGCATCGGGGCCAAGGTTGCCGGATACAGTGCCAGCATCGGGCGTCCGATCATCCTCGGCAAATGCCCCGATGAAATCTTGAAATTCATGCAGATCGGACTGGATGCCATGAACATGACAATCGACTTAATAAAACCCGGCACACCCGCTTCGGATGTTGCAAAAGAGGTTCATGGATACATCTCAAATAAAGGCTACGGACACACCATTCTTTACGGTCCGGCGCACGGCTGCGGTCAAATGGAGTGCGAATTCCCGTTTGTCGAAACATCGTCAAATTTCATTCTTGAAGAAGGAATGACGTTCATGATCGACGTTTTTCTGGCGAATAAGAGCATGGGGTTCAGGTGGGAAGACGGCGTTATCATCACCGCAGGCAAAGCCGAAGAACTTTCATCCTATAAACGCGAGATCAACATATTATGATTATCGATATCCACGGACATCTGGGCAATATAAATTTTGCGCCGTTCTGGCAGGCGAACGCGTCCAGACTGGAAGATTACCTGGAGCAAGCGGGTATCGACCGGATTTGTGTGTCATCAGCCAGGGCGATCATGTATGACGTGAGAGAAGGGAACAAAGAACTTGCCGAAGCATTGAACACGACCGAAAAGCTACTGGGTTACGTGACCGTAAATCCGATGTTTCCGGAATCAATTGAAGATTTGCATTATCTTGAAAATCCGAAATTTATCGGGGTCAAAGTTCATCCCGATTATCATGGCTACGATGTGAGTTCAATCGATGCCATGAAATATTTGGATAAGGTTGCACCCAAAACCAAACTGATGCTGTTCCACGTGTCCTGTATGCCTGGAACGGGATTTGCCGATGCCGGAAACGTTGCCAGGTTCGCTTCGGAGCATCCCGACATCAATTTCGTGATGGCGCATCTTGCCGGTATTTTCCAGAATGGCATATATCCGTATTTTCCCAATTTCAGAGGACTGGAAATCGTCAATAAGTTCGCCTGCAAAAACATCTATGTCGATACTGCGCACTACCTGATGTACGTGTATCCCCGGATTATGGAGAAGATGGTGGAATTGCTTGGGGCCGAAAGCATAGTGTTCGGCACTGATTGCCCTCTGCAAGGACCGATGCAGATGCGGTTCGCGCGAGAAATAATTCAGTATTTGGAAATTCCGGATACGGACAAGGAAAAAATACTGTCCGGCAACGCGAAAAGACTTATAGGGATGAAATGAATACTCAGGAAGGACACTTTACGTGGGTGGTGCCCGATGGCTGGCTGCCGCCGTTTGGCGGCGAAGGTGATTTGATAAACCATGAATCTCTGATGATTTTGAATACCGGATCGCAAGCGGCGCAAGTTCGCATAGACATCTATTTCGGCAACCGCGAACCGGTCAGAAACTTGGCGTTGCAAGTGGATGCGGAACGAATCAAGGCGATACGGCTGGATTTACCGGAAGAATTAGGCTTCGCCATTCCACGCGTAACGCAATACGCGCTCAGAATCAAGAGCAACGTGAACGTAATTGTCCAGTATGAACGCCTGGATGTCCGTCAGCCCAATCTGGCATATTACGGCACCATGGCGTATCCGATAAACAATCAAATATAAATGAATAAGGAATGATTATGACAAAACTTAGAGACAAATTCTGGTTGTGGGGACAGTCTGCGGGGAGTCATCATGCGGTCATGAATAACTACTATAATTTGCCGGGGAAAAATATTATGACTCCCTTGGAAGGCGCATACTATCTTGGCATTCCCAACTGTTGCCGAGTCGTAATCAATAATGATCCCAGGCCGCCTTTCGATCAATCGAGTATGGCGCTGATTTCCATAAAAAATGTTGTCTGGTCTATTCTGGGCGCATCGGGAAACGACGAAATAGATTTAGGTGAGGTAATCAGGCAAGCCAGACTGTTTCCCAATATAAACGGAGCTGTGCTTGATGATTTCTTTTCGGAGAAAGACAGTATGCCGCGTATGAGCATGGATGAATTGAAATCGATCCACAAAACGCTGAGCGGAAACAAACATCCGCTGGAACTCTGGATCGTTGTTTACGATTATCAATTAAACGATCCGGTCAAGGATTATTTGAATGAATGTGATGTTGTTACATTCTGGACTTGGAAAGGTAGTGAACTTATAAATATGGACAAAAATTTCGATACGCTAAAAAAGATAACACCTAAAAAAAGACGGCTCGCGGGTTGTTACATGTGGGATTACGGAGATTGTAAGCCTCTTTCTCTTGATGACATGAAATCCCAGTGTGAAAAATACTATAACTGGCTAAAACAAGGAGACATAGAAGGAATTATATTTTGTTCAAATTGCATCGCCGATCTGGGATTGGAAACCGTTGAATGGACTAGAAACTGGATACAGGAAGTTGGAAACGAAGAAGTTTAACAATAAAAGAAAGGGTTACTAAAATGGAAAGACAAAACACAAATCGCAATGATTTTACGCTCATCGAACTCCTGGTAACGATAGCAATCATTGCAATCCTTGCCAGTATGCTACTTCCGGCTCTGGGTAAGGCTCGCGACATGGCAAAAGAAATTAAATGCACTTCCAACCTGAAACAAATTGGTACTGCTCAAGTGATGTATTCCAGTGACAATGACAGTTGGATTACTCCATCCATTGCGGCCAATACAAGTCTGGGCGATAGCTACTATTGGAATTGGGTATCGTTGTTGAGTGGTCACGACTACACTTACTCTGGCAAGGTTTGTCCAAGCAATTATGGTTTAAAATTTGAGCAGGGCAAGGAGGGTGTTTTTTACTGTCCTTCAGAATCCGATAATTCCATTTTTATTTATACTTCATATGGAATTAATTCCTTCGTTGCTGGGGAAAGAGGCAGTTCCACATATTTGCTTCGCAAGCTGTCAGCGATTACTAAACCGAGCAAAGCGGTATATGCTGGCGATAATCGGCTGTATAATTCATTCAGGACACATTTCCTTTCTTATCAAGCTTTCAGACACGGTGGCTCTTACGACAGGCTTGCAGGAACACCAGCTGGTTGTAGCTGGGAGAGTAGAAGTGGATATACTTTTATGGACGGTCATGCAGGAAAATATACTTGTCGAGAGGCGTATATGATAAATACCGGATATGGCCCTACTAAAGAAGGAATAGACCTAGATAAAGGGAGAACGTTCTGATTCAGTAAAATCAGACGAGATGTTATCCTGAAAAAAATTGCATGATTAGGATAAAATCTCAAAAATGAATTTTAAAGACACTGGTCCATACGACGGACGGCGGCAAGATGTTGCGCATCTTTACTCCGTGACTTCGTCCGGTGGCTCCAAGCTAAGCTGTCACCGGTGAAATAAAATTATAACAAATTAATTTGCAATAATTGGCGCAAGCGCCTAATAAACCTCAACCTTGTTGCTAACAATGGAGTTCACAATATGAAGATATTTCGGAAATGGATTAGACGTAATCTTGTGGCGGTACTCGTGACGGGAAGTACCGTTGGATTATGTGATGAAAAGCTGACGATCGCCGATAACGATCGAAGCGATTATGAGATTGTAATAAAACTTGATGCTCCCAAAACAACTAAGTTTGCGGCTCAGGAATTAAAACAGTATTTTAAGAAAGTAACCGGCGTGGACTTGCCGGTTAGAGAACAGTTATCTCCCGGAAAAAAAGCGATATATGTAGGGGATAATCCCGCGTTGCCGAAACAAGCCGAGTTTAATCCCACAAATTATGCCCGGGAAGAAAAATTCCTGATACGGGAATTAAACGGGAATATTGTAATAATGGGAGCCGATTGCAATGTAGATCCGGCCAGCGTAAGCATCGGCAACTTCGGCCTGCTGTTTGGAGTCTATGAATTTATTGAACGTTTTCTTGGCGTCAGATGGTACGCGCCCGGAGAATTTGGAGAATGTTACAAGAAACTAAACATTGTTAAGGTGTCCGGTTTGCCAGTGGAACAAAAGCCGGTTTACTGGAAACGTAGTTACTGGCCTCAAATCTTTAATGAATCAACGGTTGAGGATTCGCTGGCCTGGGGACGACGCATGAGAGGATACGGCAATAAGGTTTATGCCCCATCCCACTGCATGAAAGATTTTGGTGAAATATTCCAGGACCATACGGAAATATTCGCGCTTAATGTTGACGGCAGCAGACATTTCGGAAAAAAATATCCTTATCCGCAATTCTGTTTTTCTAATCCCGATACCCTGAAAGCATATCTTGAACTGATTGATGCATATTATAAAGGTGAGCCTATGGGGAAAAAATGGAAAAGGAGACATCCTACTAAAGATTTTATTTATGTGGTTCCCAGTGACGACTTCAATCTGAAACAGTGTTTTTGTCCCAAATGCCAGGCGGCAACCGATAAATCCAGGGGCATAAAGGGAATGCAGAGCAATTTGGTTTGGGGTTTCATTGCAAAAGTCGCCAAAGCTGTTCAGAAAAAATATCCTGACAAACGCGTGGCTGCGCTTGCTTATCAGGGATATCTACTGCCACCGGATAAAGTAGATCTGCCATCGAGTATACTTACGGAAATTTGTTTAAATCCCTATATTATTTACTCCGGTTTTTCAGGTTATGAAAAACAAAATGAAGATCTGTTGAAAAAATGGGGCAAACGACTCGATGAAATATCTGTATGGCAGTATTATATGCCGTATGCGGATTTCCCCTATATGATGCCTCATAAATTGTATAAATGGTATACATCGCACCCTAAGGTCAAAAGTTGTTTTATTGAATTGATGGATACCGTAAATCGACGCCCTAATTTGCCATTAAATCCAAAGCACAAAGGCAAAACAGTGGCGACTGATTTGGCTCAGGCGTATCTCAATCTTTACTTTTCCATGAAAGCGATGTGGGGAACCCAATGCGATGTGGACAAGGAACTTGAACTGTATTATGACCTTTTC
>JAGYNC010000108.1 GCA_018400135.1 Victivallaceae bacterium | reverse complement strand
CTATGGAGCGAAATGAAGCCAACAGGGAGCAAAGAATACAAACAACAAATGACAGCCAACAAGCAGCTAAAAAATATTTATCTGGAGCTGGTGGTTGACTGTCTGGCATTAGGGATGCCAGAAGAGCTAATGCGCCAGTAGATATGCCCAATATATTTTTGAACCAGCCAACAAAGAAGGTTTCGTGTTTTTCTGAGGCGGCAATTAGTGGATGCATACTTTAAGCCTCCTAATTCGCTGCTATTCAGCCACACGGCTTTTTGCGTCGGTTGAAATAGCCTTGTTCGCATTTTTCATATAATGTTTCAGGGGCAATATCGACTTCATTGTTCCAAACAATTGTGCCTAGGCTTTTCGAAATCTTGAAATTTTTAAAAAAATTTATGTCTGAAAAATTAGAAAACACCCCTCCTTTTTGCGGATAACTAGAAAAATCAACAACGCCGGAATATCCATTTTCAAATTGAATTTTTAATCTGTAATTATCTATATATTCAGCTTTTACCACATCATAAAGCATTGCCTGAACTCCTAATTCAACGGTTCAATTCTCAAAGGCGGCTGGTTTGATTGCGCCAGTTTCCAGTCTTTCATCAATTCATCTTTGTGCAATGAAGCCCATTCTACAACAAGCCCCAATGCTCGTGGGGAGATTTCCCCTTCCAAAACCCTAAGAGTCTGTATTTCGACTGAAACCTTTTTCCCGCCATACCGCGCATGAAAATGGGGAGGATTGTGATCGTCGTAGAACACGGCGATAACAATACCGAAAAATCTGCATATTTTTGGCATTTGCGCTACTCCTGCTAATTGACACACTAGAATATAAGGCAAACCCCAATGATTTTCAAATATGCGAACAAGTTATTGAATAATTTACAGATATTATTCAGAGGTTACACCTCTTTGCTGCTTAATCAAGGAATATATAATTGTGGATATTAGCGCCTAAACGAAAAAGGTCTGCTTGGGCTGAACACTAATCGGGCGTATTTCTTGTGTTGTTAAGCGTGATCAGCGAGCCAGCGTTCGGCGTCCATAGCCGCGCGGCAACCCATGCCGGCAGCGGTTACAGCCTGGCGGTAAACATGGTCGGCGCAGTCACCGGCGGCAAAAACCCCGTCCATTGAAGTGTAGCTGGAACCATCGTCGCGCAATATAATAAATCCTTTTTTATCCGTTTTCAGGGCATTAGCAAAAATAGATGTATTGGGGATATGTCCCAACGCGGCGAAATAGCCCTCGCAGGAAATTTTTGATGGTTTGCCGGTTTTAACATTTTTGACACTTACGCCGGTAACTTCATCTTTACCCAACACTTCAGTTACTACCGAATCCCAGACGAACTCGATTTTCTTGTGAGAGAGCGCGCGGTCAGCCATAATTTTAGAAGCCCGAAGTTCATCACGACGATGAATAACCGTAACTTTGGCGGCAAATTTGGTTAAAAACAACGCCTCTTCCATTGCCGTGTCGCCACCACCTACTACCACTACCGGAACATCTTTAAAAAAAGCGCCGTCGCAAGTTGCACAGGCGGAAACCCCTTTATTTTTTAGACGGTCTTCAGACTCAAGCCCGAGCCAGCGCGGCGAAGCACCGGTGGCAATAATCAGCGCACGTGCGACAATTTTCTGGCCGGATTCGAGTGTCAAAAGCTGTGGCCCTCCGCTGTTGAGTTCAGCTGCGGCGACACTGGCGCTTTCGTTTCTGGCGCCAAAACGTTCTGCTTGTTTTTTGAAATTATCCATTAATTCAAACCCGTTGATAGCCTCAGGAAAACCCGGATAGTTTTCAACATCCGATGTCAGTGTCAAAAGTCCACCGGGCACTCCGCCAGCCAATATTAGCGGATTCAAATCAGCACGTGCCGCGTAAATGGCGGCAGTTAATCCGGCCGCGCCACTGCCAATAATTACTAAATCTTCCTTACTTTCTGACTTTTTATCAGACATAAATAACCTCCTGGTAATTGTTCAGTTAATTCCGATTCCCAATGCGTTCGGTATTTACTTGATCATTGGACATTCCTTGCTCGATATTGGATATTCAAGACTCATTTGCAAATCCCCAAGCCGTATTCCCGCGTCCTAGGCACGCCTGACGAAGGCAGGAATATCGCTCTCTGTCGTACGGAGCCGGAGGGTCGTGCTCCCGCGCGACCGGCGTTGCATCCGCCTTTTATTTCCTGGCGGAGCGAGTTCCTCCGCACATCGTGGCAAAAAAGTAACTCAAGCTTCCAGCTTGAGAAGAGAAAACGCAAGCAAGGATGCTTGCGGTACTTTGGAGTACCACCGCTTACGTACTTTCGGACGGACAGGAGCCCGTCCCTCCACCGGCCTCCGGCCGGTAAAATTATCTTCTTTGTGTGAGGCAATCGATTCCGATAGCGATTTCGATGTTCATCTTCCTACATGACCTATATGGTTAACCTCCCACTTCCCTTTCCCCTTTGCGCCTCCGCGCCTTTGTGTGAGAAAAACGATTTCAATCCCGACCTGCTTGCGCGCGACGCACAGACAAATCCCGACAGCGAGTCGAAAAACTCTACTTATGTTCGGTTTTTCCCGGGATATTGGTAATTGAATTATAATTGAGCAATTGCGTCATGGTTGACATATCCGGCACTGATCCCTCAATATTCGCACCGCGCAGAACCTTCACCAGGTCCGTCGCGATCTTTTCGGTATTGACAATAATGCGATTGACTTTGCCAACGGCATAGTTAGCCACATAAAAAGCAGAGCATGCTAATATCCCACTGACAATCAGCGGATAGAAAGCCTGTGACGCAGTGTAAGCAAACGTGTGCAGGCTCTCAGGGGTACTGTCTGCCGCAAACGTCTGAAGCGCGGAAGCCAAACCGATGGCCCAGCCCAGCCAGCCCAATGTCAGGGCAAAAATAGCACAGGCAATGAGCGAGCGTACCGGCTTCATCAGTTTTTCTTTTTCGGCGCTTACGGCAATAACCATTGAATCCTGACAGGCATCAAAACCATCGCCAATATTTTTAAATCCTTCGAAAAGTATTCGGGCAAGTGGAGTTTTATAAGGAACACAAGCCTCCATCGCAAACCCCAATTCTCCGTCGTGCAGAACTTGTTGCACACGCTTAATCAACTCTCGGGGAAACGCGCGGTTACGATGAACATAAATCATCACCTGGGTCAGAAAATATATTACCAACAAAAAATTAACTACCAGCAACACCCAGACGAGAAACCCCGGCAGGCCACCGGTTCTGAGAAAAAAGTGTCGTTTAAATTTGGCATTCTCTATCAACTGACGTCGCGCCTCTTCCGTATCAGCAAGTCGCATCTGTGCCTGAGCAGCCTGGTGCGCGGCTAGAATTGAGGCAACAGTCGAATCACCACCGGAATCACTGGATTTCTCTTCGGCAAAAACTCCGGTTATGCCGAATATTATCATTAAAAACATGACCAGAAAAAAACAGCTTTTTTTCTGTCTTCTTGCCGCTATTGACAACTTCATTCTCTTCCCTCTTGGTTATTTTGGCGTTGTCCGGACGCCGTGTATTGTTGTTTTAACATATTCGCAAAGAATTCCCGACTCGGGTCATCGCTTTCATTCAGTACTTTTGTTAAACTTTGAAGCGCGTAATGTCTGCCTGGAACCGACACATCGTAATAGAGCACAGCACGCAAAAAGAACAATGCCGCCTGATCAAACTTACTGCGTGCAATTTCATAATCACCCAATTTATTACAAGCTTTAATAGCCTGAACCGGCGGCCCGGTATCAATTACCGCTTTAAGATTTTTTTTTGACTCTTCCAATTTACCCGACTCGTATTGCGCCAGAGCCAACGCCAGTCGCGCCTCGGCATAATCCTCCCCTTCCACCGGATAATCCGTAATGGAGTCTTTTAACAACGGCAACAATGTATTAATTGCAGACTGATAATGTTTCAAGCCAATTTCGGCACGAGCCTTCAAAAGTCTTACCCGGCAACGCAGAACGGGAAAATCCCAGTACGGCAATTGCTTATCCAGCAGCTTCCACGCCTCACCGTAACGCGCATTATCAATCATTTGCCGGGCTTCCTTTAGCACTTCAGGCAAAGACATAATCACCATATTGTAATCGTTGCGCGGCACAATATAACGATACCCATCAATCATCACCGTAAGGTTACCTTTTTCGTCGGCGCTAACAAATTCGGCTTCAACCCGTGATGCGTTGTTTTTAAGGTTCAACAACACTTTCCCCCGGGGTTGCGCCCACAACGATGATGCTATCAGAAACAGTAAACTTGCCGTAATAACCGCGAATTTATGCATCAACCTTTCCTCCCCCGATAAATTGTACTATTACCTGTCGACGACGCGGTCCATCAAATTCACAAAAATAGACTCCCTGCCAGGTGCCGAGCGCCAACCGGCAGTCAACAATTGGAATAGTTACAGAAAACCCCAGGAGCGATGCTTTCAGGTGCGCCGCGCTGTTACCCTCCGCGTGCCGGTAATCAGGATTATTCCACGGCACCATTCTGTCGAGATCGGACAGAATATCGTGTTGCACATCAACATCCGCGTTTTCATTGATGGTTAAACCCGCTGTGGTGTGGCGACAAAAAACATGACAAATCCCGCTGGTTAATCCGGACGGAACCAATGCTGATATTTGAGCAGTAATGTCCTGCATTTCAGTGTGTTTCGAAGTAATTATATTGATAATTTCCATTTTTAAAGAACTTGCCGGAGTAAATTTTCCAGCGCTTTCTTGTTGTCATCTTCTTTTCTCATCGGCACTGGTCTTTCAACACCGCCGTTTTTATCCTTCTCCGGTTGCGGCGTCCTGATAACTTCAATTGTTCTCTGAATGACATCCTGTAATCCTTGCGCTCCTGTACCAATAGCGCCACCAACGCCATCGTTAACTATATTCATGGTGTTATCGCGCAGAAAGGCACGAACAATAGCCGAATAATTAACTGATGGTTGGCCAACGGTACCCGTCAATTTTACTGGAACGATAAGATTGTTAACATTGAGTGACGACTCAATATCTAACGCGGTATCTGAACCCAACCCGAGAGAACCGGAAAATTGTAGAGACTTGACAAAATCGCCGGTGAAATGGCATTTATCAATAACGATTCTGCGGTTGCCAGCTCTAAGTTTGATCTCTCCTTCCGACAGGGTAATTTCCTTGAATTGATCGCGATACCTGGTTACACCATTCAACACTTCGATGATCCCTCCGGAAACAACGGATTCCGGCAACAAGGACTGTAGTTTCGCCATTACCTCGAAAGGCAAGAGCAACAGGGCACCGATCAGGGTGTTGCCAAATTCGTTAGGAATAACAATTTTTTCCAGCCGCAAGTTGCACGCGCCATTCATATTGTCCCACAAGGCTGGAGATTGAATATCCGCGCCCTTGACGTTTAATGTCAACTCCTTAACCAAGCCGCCTATATTTTTCAGTTGGTCGTTAACAAACGGACGCACCAGTGGACCAAATTCAATGCCACTCGCGGCCGCTCGCACGTCATAAACAATCCCACTTCGACCACTGACAAATTTACCTCTAGCCGTGAGGGGACGGCCATTGAGTTTAAGCTCAAATGGATTAACCACAACTTCCTTAGCGCGTCCCAAAATTTTGCTCTTAAGTTCCGCTGTAATATCCGACCCATAGGTGATGTTACGTAAATCCAGATTAAGTTCAAAGGGTTTTGCACCAAAATCAAATCCGGTCGGCTGACTGTTCGTTGTGTCGTCAGCTGTTTCTTTTGTTTGTGGCCCCACGCTGGATGTTGTCTCCCCGGAGGACGAAACGGAACCGTCTGAGAAAAGCTTTTCGATCAAGGCTAAATCAATGCGGTCAGCATTAATGCGGATATTCGTTTTAGTATTCGCAGTTTTAGCAGGAAAATTGGCGACAGCATTCAATTTTAATGCGACTTCCCGCCCCTGCCGTAATTCACAGAATACTTTTTCGTATTTCAATTGCGTGGGTGTTTTCTTAATGTCAGCGGTAATATTGCCATTAATACCAATCGTAGAATGCTTCATTTCCAGAGCGGCAAGATCAATATTACCTACCATTGCCAGCGTCTCGAACCCGTCATCAAATTTAAGTTGTATTAAACCGGTAGACTCAGTTCGGGTAAATTGATCCGGATTAAACAAATTAAGCAGATGACTGTTGAGATAGTCCAACCGGCAATTCACCTCCCCCTTGCCAGCTGCCAAATCTAAATTGCCGCGTGCATTCAGAGCTGCCGCAGCCAAACGATGAGTTGACAATTTAAGGACGGATTGATTTATGTGCAGCATCCTGAACTTTTCCAGTTTAAGGTCGGTTGTAAAAACCGCGCCCAATCCTTTATAGCGCTTATCTGCCAGGGAAATGGCAACATCATTAAGCGAAACATCAAGCGCGAGCTGCAGCGGATCGCCGGTAATAGTGGTCGTCATTTTCCCGACAAATGAAAACTCGCCACCAGTGATTGGTGTTGTTCTTTTAAGAAAACCATTAAATCGGCTAACTGGCAAATTTGCCGAAGCTATTTTAATCTGGAATTGTTGCGCTGAATCTATTTTTTTTAAATTAACTGTGGTCGGCTTTAAGGCACATGTCAAAAGCAATTGTTCCTGACGCAATGCCTGTATTTGTGATGTTTTTACCGCTAAGAGTTTTTGATTAAAATCAAAATCATACTCTCCACTAAACCGCAACTCCAACGGGGTGATTACAGCCACCATCTCGTTTATCCTTCGACACTGTTCTACTGATAGCGGTAACACGTCAATAACATCTTGGGCAACCTTATCAATAGTTAATTTCAGCTTGCCGGTACGAGCGCTCATCAAATAAGTGCCTTTCATAGTGACAGCGACTAACGGTCGTTCTGATCGTTGCAGGCTAAGCGCGCTCTTCTCCAACACTAACCGATCAAAGTCTTCAATTTGTAACCGAAGTTGCTGCGACAAACTCCAATCCGACACGTCTTTGCCGCCGATCCTGCCGCTTATCTGCCTGCCTGTGAGTTTTCCCTCAGCGACCAAGCCACCAAGCCTTTGATCAAAGCGACAATCCAGTTGGGCATCAAGTTTCCCTTCTCGCAGGATAAAATTATCCGTTGGCACAATCAGCAGATGCAGCAGTGACAAATCGAAATTATTTATCAACAAAGTCAAATCCGGCTCACTTGCGTTAGCTACCGGAGAATTTTTTCCCCAGTTGTAGGAACAGGGACGTTTAGCGAAAAAAGCGACAATACGTTGTTGTTCACGCACAATTTCCGTGTTGAAGTGTTGCAAATGCAGAATTTTGCGAGAAAAATCAAATTCAATATTGTGTTTGGATGTCAACTCAAACTGCGGCAGGGTTAATGTTTTACCACCAACAACCGCGTTCCCGGTTCTGACCAACGCCAAATCACCACTGCTTTTCAAGCGATTCACCCGATAGTCTATTTCCCCCTGATAGCGCAGACTCACTCTACCGGGATTGATCCCCTTGTAAAAACCTACTGCGATGGCAAAAAGCTCTTCTGCCAGCGGCTTTGCGCTGACCTTCAGATTGAGCTCAAACGGGGAAAATTGTATGGCACCATTGGCCGAAATACTGGTGCGAAATTCCTCATGATGAACTTGTCGTAATAACAGATTGTTGATAGTAATGCCGCCATCACCACCACCGACACTGTTAATAAGCAAAGCTAAGTTGTGGTCGGCCAAATCAACACCATTGACATTCCCATACAACTCATCAACATTGCTCATCAGATTGAGTTTTTCAGGAATTAGACGATCATTCAGTAAAAAATCAAGATGAGCGTGCCAAACTCCATCAGTCACATCAATTTCGCTTCCTGACCTTATATTCAGATTGCTTCTGATGGTTAATTGTCCTTCAACGCCGGGACTAAAAGAAGGCAACTCCAGGTGTAATTGTGAGAGTTCCAGTGCTGTTGATTGAGATCGGGTGCGAGTGGTAAGTTTAAACGAAGAATTGGTAACTTTAATATTTGTCAGTTCCAGTCGCACCGGAGACGTGGAGGATTTTTTCTTTTTTTGGTTGTTTTTTCTTTTTGACTTGTCGCGGGATTGTGTGCCTTTTTTTTCTGCTGAGGTCAGATTCCAGTTGCCATTGGCATTTTTTTGCAGATCGACTTGCGCCCCGTCCAAGAGTACATCCGATAGTTTTATATTGCCGCCGAACAGTTCATCCAAATCGAATTTGCCGGTCAGAGTCTGCGCCTTCAGCCAGGGGCTTTCGACATCTCCGACACTAAGGTTGTGAATTTCAAGTTGGCCGCGCCATAACGAAAGATGAATTTTTTCCGCACTCATGACCATTTTGGTGGCGTTGCCAACTTGACTCAACACAATGTTAGTAAGAAACCATGAGCAGGTAATAAAGTGATAAGCCAACACCAGAAATAAAAAAGTTGTTGCCAGCGACAAAAGAACGAACTTGAAAAGTCTTTTTTTACGCATCTTGTTGACCTCTTTAAGAATTCCAGTCGGCTTCACTGTAGAACGCGAACCCATTCCCAAAACCCTCGCAATCAAAAGTTAAATTTTCAACCTGACAGAGTATAAATTGGATTATTTATGCTTTTAATAGTAATGCCTCACTCTTTGGGTGGGGTCGAGGCTACGA